>VGZY01000016.1 GCA_016872355.1 SAR202 cluster bacterium
TCAAGGACAGCGTTCAACACTACCGTTCGTTTAGCCTCTCTCTCGCTCATTGTCAGTTCTTTCATAGACTGACATTTTCACTGCTCCCTTAACCCCTGACACTATCACTGCACCAATGCAAACCCTGCCTAGCCTTTGCTACCCGTTTCCCTTATACTGTTAGGCGTATAAAGCCGCCATTCGGTGGGCCGCATTTGCGCGCCCTGAATGCGGCCCAGGTGGACCTACTCTAGGTAGGGGGGAGTATGAGTGATCTGACGAAGTTCTCGGGGCCCAATTTTGGGTACGTCGTTGAACAGTATGAGATGTACCTGAAGGACCCCAACTCGGTAGCCCCTGAGTACCGAGCTCTATTTGCGAATCGGACCCCGGAGCTGGAAGAAAAGACGTCCGCCCGGACAGTCGGCAGGGATTCGGCCTCCAGGGAGAAGGTCGAGGTCCGCGTTTTCGATGACCAGGACCTGCGGCTCCTGGGACTCGTGGAGGCGGTCCGTCACTACGGGCATCTCAACGCGTCCATTGACCCGCTGGACCTCCGCAAGAAGGACGCGAGCCTCATCGCGGACAGCAGCCGCAAGATCACCGAGGCGGAGATGAAGGGGCTCCCGGCCGATATGGTCCCGAGCCCGCTTGCGAAAGGCGCAGCCTCGGCCGCCGAGGTTGTCTCGCGCCTGAAGTCCGTTTACTGCGGAACAACAGGCTACGAGTACGGCCACATCCGCAGCTCTGAGGAGCGGTTCTGGCTCCAGTCGGCTTTCGAGTCCGGCCAGTACAGGGCTAACCTGGACCCCCAGGCCAAGCTGAGCCAGCTTGAGCAGCTCACCCAGGCGGAGGTCTTCGAGCAGTTCCTCCATTCCAGCTTCCCGGGCCAGAAATGGTTCTCTCTCGAGGGCAATGAGGCGCTCATCCCCATTCTCGATGACATCGTTTTCAGCGCGGCCCACTCTGACCTGCGGGCGTTGCACATGGGCATGGCCCATCGCGGCCGCCTGAACGTGCTGGCGCACATCCTGGACAAGCCGTATGAAAAGATAATGTCCGGCTTCCTTGACAAGCACTTCGTCCAGGAGGGCAGGATCGAGGACGTCGAGATCGGCCGCATGCGGGACGTGAAATACCACCTTGGGGCGAAGAACCGAGTGCCTACGCCCAGCCACGGTGAGATCTTCCTTCAGCTGTCGCCCAACCCGAGCCACCTCGAAATAGTGGGTCCCGTTGTTCTCGGCGCAGTGCGCTCACGGCACGAGAAGAACGGCAATGTCGGCTTGCCGCACCTGAACCCGGACGCGGCAATGGGCATAATCATGCACGGAGACGCCGCCTTCGCCGGCCAGGGAATCGTCGCAGAGACGTTTAACCTCGCCGGGCTGGAAGGTTACAGGATCGGCGGCAGTATCCATATCATCATAAACAACCAGGTCGGCTTCACCACGGAGCCGTCCCAGACGCAGTCCACCATCTATTGCTCCGACATGGCGCGCGGCTATGACCTGCCTATCGTCCACGTCAACGCGGACGATGTTGAGGCCTGTATCAGCGCCGCCCGGCTGGCGTTCGCCTACCGGCAGAAGTTCCACAAGGACTTCGTAATCGATCTGGTGGGCTATCGCCGCTTCGGCCATAACGAGGGCGATGAGCCCACTTTCACACAGCCGGTCATGTACGAGGCTATCCGCACGCACCCGACCGTGAAGGCGCTGTGGGCCGAGAGGCTGGTGAAGGAAGGCGTCGCGACTCAAGAAAAGGTTGAGGCGCTCGCCGCCGAAATGAAGTCCCGACTGCAGTCGGCGCTGGACGCGGTGCGCGAGGCCAAGACCGACGACCATGCCTCGCCGTCGGCACACGTGAACGGGGTGGAGCCCGCGCAGCCCCCGGCGGCGCAGCCTACGGCCGTGCCCGCTGACGAGCTGGCGGCCATCAATAAGGAAATAAACACCTTCCCTGAGGGGTTCGCGCTGAACCCCAAGCTGGACAGGCCGTTCCAGAGGCGCCGGGAAGCGCTGGACGGGGCGGCGAAGATCGACTGGGCGCACGGCGAGGCGCTGAGCTTCGCCTCAATCCTCGCCGATGGCACGCCCATCCGGATGACCGGCCAGGACATAGAGCGAGGCACCTTCAGCCAGCGCCACGCGGTCCTGCACGATGTGAAGACCGACGCGAGGCTCGTGCCTCTGCAGACGTTCCCCAGCACAAACGCGACGTTCGCAATCCACAACAGTCCTCTTTCGGAGGCTTCCGTCCTCGCTTACGAGTACGGCTACTCCGTCTCTTCGCCCGAGACGCTGGTCCTGTGGGAGGCGCAGTTCGGGGACTTCGTGAACAACGCGCAATCGGTCATAGACGAGTTCATCTCCTCCGCCCACGCCAAGTGGGGCAAGCAGTCTAGCATTGTGATGCTGCTCCCGCACGGATACGAAGGTCAGGGCCCTGACCACTCCAGCGCTTTCCTGGAGCGGTTCCTGCAGGTGGCCGCCGAGGACAACATCCAGGTGGCCTACCCCACCAACGCATCTCAGTACTTCCACCTCCTCCGCCGCCAGGCGAAGAGCCTGGGCGGGGAGCGCAGGCCACTGGTGGTAATGACCGCCAAGAGCCTGCTGCGACACCCGATGGCCCAGTCCAGCATCACCGACCTCGCAGAGGGCCATTTCCAGACCGTTATCGACGACGCGAGGGCGCGGGAGAGCATTGAGAAGGTCCGCCGTATCGTCCTCTGCACCGGCAAGGTGTACGTGGACATGATCACGAGCGAGGAGTACCAGAAGGCGAGCAACGTCGCCATCGTCAGAATCGAAGGGCTCTACCCATTCCCTGCCGAGCGTCTTGGCCAGGTGCTCTCCCAGTACGCAAAAGCAAAAGAAGTCCTCTGGACGCAGGAGGAGCCGGAGAACCGCGGCGCGGCCCCGTCCGTAATGCCGCGCATATTCCCCCTCCTGAAGCATGGCGTTTCGCTCCGATACGTGGGCCGCCCGGCCCGCGCCAGCCACGCGGAGGGCTCGTCCGGCGACCACAAGAATGAACAGGCACGAATTATCCGCGAGGCCCTCCTTGATGCCGGCCTCATCACAACTTCCGCAGGAATGGTGAAGCATGTCCGTTGAGATCAAAGTCCCAGAAATGGGCGAGTCCATCGTGGAGGCCACTGTCGGCAAGTGGCTGAAGCGACAGGGCGACAAGGTTGCTGCGGGTGAGGCGGTGGTGGAGCTGGAGACAGACAAGGTGAACGTCGAAGTCGCGGCCCCGGCCGAGGGCACTGTTGAGGTCCTTCTCAAGACCGGCGAGAACGTGAAGGTCGGGTCCGTGCTGGGCAAGATCGTAGCAGGCGCAGGCGCCGCCGCTCCCGCATCCAATGGCCAGCCCGCCGCGAAGGAGGCTGCCCCCGCCAAGGAAGCTGCTGAAGACGGCGTCAAGGCGACCCCGGTAGCGCGGAACCTTGCTGAGAAGCTGGGAGTAGACCTGAAGACCGTCAAGGGAACAGACCCCGGCGGAAAGATTTCCCGAGAAGACGTTGAGGCAGCAGCGAAGGCAAAGGCCGCGCCCGCCGCGCCCGCGAAGGCCCCCGAGGCCCCGGCGAGGCCGCAGGCCCCTGGTGCAGCGCCGGCGGCAGCGAAGCCCGCTCCCGTCGTAACACGTTCGCAGTCCGGGCGCGTCGAGGAGCGCATCAAGCTCTCGCGCCGCCGCCAGACCACGGCGAAGAAGCTCGTGGAGGCGCACCATATCGCCGCGATGACCACCACCTTCAACGAGGTGGACATGGGCGCGATCATGGAGCTGCGCAAGGCGCGCCGGGAAGAGTTTAAGAAGCGCAACAACAACACCGACCTGGGCTTCATGCCGTTCTTCGTGAAGGCGGTCGTCGGCGGCCTCAAGGCCCACCCGTGGATGAACTCCGAGCTCGCCGAGGATGAGCTGGTGCTGAAAAAGTACTACGACATCGGCATCGCCGTCGGCTCCGAGGACGGGCTTGTGGTGCCGGTCCTGCGCGACGCCGACAAGCGCACCTTCGCGCAGATAGAGGCGGGAATCGCCGAGCTCGTTGCAAAGACCAAGGAGCGCAAGCTCACCATCGAAGACCTGACAGGCGCAACGTTCACTATCACAAACGGCGGCGTGTTCGGCTCGCTGATGTCCACGCCGACGCTCACGCCCCCGCAGGTGGGCATCCTGGGGATGCACGGCATCAAGGAGCGCCCCGCAGCGGTCAACGGCCAGGTGGTCATCCGGCCAATGATGTACCTCGCGGTCACGTACGACCATCGCGTCGTGGACGGCAGCGAGGCAGTCAGATTCCTTGTGAGGGTGAAGGAGCTTCTGGAGGACCCGGCACGGCTCCTGCTCGAGACGTAGAATAGCGCGATAGACGAAGGGCGACGGAATTCCGTCGCCCTTCGTGTCAATGTCATCTAATGGCAACAAAGCGGACGGTTAATGAGTCCAGGAGGGCAAGCACCATGGTAGTCGCCGAGAAGAACCGCATCGTGGACCAGTTCAACGACGATGGCTACTACGTCTACCGCGGCCTGCTGGACCCGAAGACCGATCTCCAGCCGGTCTACGACGAGTATGAAGCGCTCCTCGACCGCCTCGCGAAGCAGTGGCACAGGGAAGGCAAGCTTTCCAGTGACTTTGCCGGCATGCCGTTCGGCCCAAAAGTGACGAAAATCGCCATCGAAACGAAGGGCAGCTACTACCAGCACCTGGACATTTCCCTCCCTCTAAAGGCCATCGCGCACGACAGTGGAATCCACTGCGGCCCTGCGGTCTTCAACTTGCTCCGCAACAAGAAGCTGCTGGACGTCGCCCAGATGTTCGTCGGCCCCGAGATTTACTCCAACCCGGTCCAGCATGTGAGGATCAAACCCCCTCAAGACGTCCTGCCGCAGGAGCTAAAAGACAACACAATCGTCGGGCGCACTTTCTGGCACCAGGACCAGGGCGTCATTCAGTCCGATTCCGACAACTCCAACATACTCACGGTCTGGCTTCCGGTCACCGAGGCCACTGTTGAGAATGGCTGCCTCACCGTCGTGCCGAAGAGCCATAAGGAGGGGCTGGACCTGCACTGCATGACGGAAAAGAGGCTGGGCATCCCCGACGAACGCATCGGCCCAAACACACTCCCGCTTCCGATGAGTCCAGGCGATGTGCTCTTCATGACGAAGTTCACCAAGCACGCTTCGCTGGAGAACGTCAGCAGGGATATCCGATGGAGTTTCGACCTCCGCTACCAGCCCATCGGCCATCCGACCGGCCGCGCCGCCTTCCCCGGCTTCGTCGCCCGCAGCCGGGCCCATCCCGGGTCGGAGCTCCGCGACTGGAAGGTGTGGGAGGCGAAGTGGCTGGAGGCCCGCCGCGCCCTCGCCGAGGGCGGAACCCCCAACTTCCGCCGCTGGGACCCGAACGACCCGATGTGCGCGTGAAGGGGCATAGGGTACGGGATATAGAGTACGGGGTACGGTTAAACAGTAAGCAAAGACGTTTTCATCGGTAGGGGTGGGTCTGAGACCGGCCCTCGCTGTTCACAAGGTAGCGCCGGATGACGAGAATGACCTACCGCACAATCGTCGAAAAAGGCCTCCCTGCCATCATGCGGGACGGCACGGTCCTGCGCGCCGACGTGCACCGCCCGGACGCGCCCGGCAGGTTCCCCGTCCTCCTCGACCGCACTCCCTAAAGCACTACGCGAAACACCTATGTGGAAAAGGCGCCGAAACTTGCTGAGCGCGGCTACGTGGTCGTGCTGCAAGACGTGCGCGGCCGTTTCGCGTCCGACGGCGAATTCAAGCCAGGCTTCTATAGCTCCGACACGTGCGATGCCGACGACGGCTACGACACCGTGGAATGGGCCGCGGCGTTGCCGTGGTCGAACGGCAGCGTGGGCACCATCGGCGGCTCGTATGCAGGGTGGACGCAGTGGGAGCTGGCAAAGACGCGCCCTCCTCACCTCGAGGCGATGCTGCCGCAGGCGATCTGCGCCGATCTGCTCGACCGCGAAATGGGCGGCGTCCTGAGCCTGGGCCGCGTCCTGTGGTGGACGATGAACACGTTCGCGCCGGAAGAGCGGCGCAGGCAGAATCTGCCGTATGGCCCGTACACCGAGGACCACGCGGTGGCGCTCTGGGCGTCCAAAGAGCGCAGCAAGTGGCTCTGGTACCTGCCCCTGATGGAAATACCGGACTACGCGATGCCCGGCATGGGTAAGCACTGGCGCCGGTGGCTGCAGGACCACACCACGGACCATCTCGGCTTCGAGAAGGCGCATCCCCAGGTGGACGTGCCCGCACTGCACACGACGGGCTGGTACGACCAGCAGATAGGCACAATCAAGAACTTCACCGGCATGGTGAAGAACGGCATGACAGCCCACACGGGCCGATAACCAGTACCTGGTCATCGGCCCGTGGACGCACGTCAGCCACAGCCTTGCGCGCAAGACGGGCGACGTAGACTTCGGCCCTGAGGCGGAGCTGGACTACTACGAGATCGCCGACCACTGGTTCGGGAAGTGGCTCAAAAGCGAGAAGACGGCGGTGGCCGATTGGCCGCACGTGCGCTAATTCGTCATGGGCGCGAATACTTGGAGGACGTCCGATACCTGGCCCCTGCCCGGCACAAAGTACACGCCGTACTACTTGCACAGCAGAGGCAACGCAAACACGCCCTTCGGCGACGGCTCGCTCTCGGTCAGCGCGCCGGAGGCCGAGCAGCCCGACCGTTACGACTACGACCCGCGCGATCCCGTTATGACGCTCTATTCGCCCCCCGGGCAGCAGGAGCCACGCGACCAGCGCGCGCTCGACGACCGCAGCGATGTGCTCGTCTACGCCACGCCGCCGCTGGAGCGGGCGGTGGAGGTTGCCGGCCCGGTGTTAGTAAAACTCTTCGCCGCCACGTCGGCGCGTGACACCGACTTCACGGTCAAGCTGATCGACGTGTGGCCGTCCGGCTTCGCACAGGAGCTGTGCTACGGCATCGTCCGCGCCCGCTATCGGGAATCGTACACGGAGCCGTCCTTGCTTGCGCCCGGCAAGGTGTACGAGTACACCATCCAAGTGAACCCGACCGCGAACCTGTTCAGGCCCGGCCACCGCATCCGCGTGGACATATCGAGCTCGGACTTCCCCAACTTCGACCGCAACCACAACACAGGCGGCAACGACTACTCGGAGTCCACGCTAATCACCGCCCACCAGACCGTTTACCACGACGCTGCAAGGCTGTCGCACATCGTCCTGCCGGTGAGGCCGGCGCCATGACGACACGCACTGCTGTTGTGGTCTACACGCACCCTGACTGCCACTACTCGCGCAAGCTCAAGGGAGAGCTGCGCGCCGAAGGTACGCCATTCGAGGAGATAAACCTCTCGCGCCGGCCCGAAATGTGGGAAGAGATCGAGCGCATCACCGGCGGCGAGCGCATCACGCCGGTGATGGTCCGCGACGGCAAGGTGAAGCACGACTTCCGCAACGTTGGCTGTGTTTGCTGAACCGGAACGACGGCGGCGGGCATCCAACCAGCCAAACCCACACGGAGTACCCATGACCACCACTCGCAAGATCATCGAAGCGGGAGACCTCGCCCCGGATTTCACCCTGCCGGACACTGATGGCGCGCCCGTCAGCCTGTCCAGCTACCGCGGCAAGAAGCTCGCCATCTTCGTGTGGGGCTCCTGGTGCGGCTGCCGCAACCAGCTCCCCGCGTGGCAGGAGCTCTACAACCAGCACGCCGGGCAGGGTCTCGAAGTACTCGGTGTGTCGATGGACTCCGAAGGGCCGTTCCGCGTGACTCCTTTCATTACGTGGGCGAAGACCACTTTCAAGACTGTGGTGGACGTGCGCAACACTCTGACGGAGTTGTACGGCCTAAAGGCGGTGCCCACCTGCTACCTGGTTGACGAGAGCGGCGTAGTGCGGTTCAAGCAGCACAAGGGGTTCGACATCCGCAAGGCGGAGTCCGCAGCGGTCATCGAGCGCTGGCTCGCCGGCCGGCCTCCCATCGCGGAGGGGCTGCCGCCGTCCGCCCCCGTGGGTAAAGAGGTGTACGACGGACACGCGGTCTATTTGAAGGGACTTGAAGCCTTCCGCGCCGGGAGACGCGAAGAGGCGATCGCCATCTGGCGCGACGGCCTCGCGAAAGACCCGGACAACTTCATCCTGATGAAGCAGGCGTGGTCCGCGGAGAACCCGGACGCCTTCAAGGCTGCGCTGGAGAAGTTAACGGAGCAGCCCGCGCCAACCTCCCAGTCCTCCATACCTTGACCAACGTCCAGCTTCTAACATCCAACTGCTAACTCCTAACTTCTAACTGCCAAGCACCGCCTGCGCGGTGATCTCTATGTGCAGGCCGGGCTCCGCGAGGGCTCGGACCTCTACGTATGAATTCGTTGGGTATTGCTGCCGGGGGAAGAACTCGTCCCATATCGCTTTTTGCGTGTCGTCGATCGGCCAATAGTCCTTCATGTTCACGAGGTACGTCGTGAGCATCACGATATTCGCGGACGTGCCGCCCTCGGCCTCAACGACGCGCGTGATCCTCTCCAGGCACACACGCAACTGCTCCATCGGCGGCCCGCCGTCGGCCTTGGAATAACGCGCGGTCACGCCGGAAAGATAGAGCGTGTTACCCGCCCTGATCGCCCGCACGTAGGTTGGGCCGGCCGGATAGATTGCCGAATGGTTGTTGCGAACAATGGTCATTGCGCACCCCCTGTTATGGTCTCCGGGCCGGCGCGTCCGCCGGTGAATACTGCTCCAGCCGCTTCTCCGGGTCGTAGCGGTTGAAGTCGAACGGCGGGCCGTCGTCCCCGTGGCAGTAGCCGCAGAAGGCCTCCGGCGCCTCCTCGAAGTGGCTCCGCACGGCGGCACGGCCGGCCATTGAGAGGAACGCGACCGAGTCCGCGCCCACCCTCCGGGCGATCGACTCGTCCGAGCGCACGCGCCACGCGCCGTCCCGCTTCTCCACCGCACCCAGCTCTTCGCGCTCGTTGATGTTCACGCCCAGCACGCAGGGGCGGATGAACTTGGGCGCCAGGCTTCGCGCGTGGATTTCCCGCACCCCAAAGAACTCCCGCATGTTGCGGAACAGGATCCGCCATGTCGTGAGGCGCACTGAAGAGTCGTCGACCACGTAGACAACCTTGTCGCGGAGCGTGCGGGAGAGCTTGTACTTGTGCTCTCCACCCTGCTGCCGGAGAAGGTCGCTCATCTCGATGAAGGTCCGGCGCGTCTGCTTGGTGGATCGGCCCTTGTAGATGCCGTCGTCGTAGTCCAGTCCCAGCGCCCGGGCGAAGGTTATCGCGCCGGTCCGGCCGGTCTCTGGAACGCCGATAACGATGTCCGCGTTCACCAGGCGACCGGACTCCACCTCCTCCCGCGCAAGCTCCACGCCACACTGCTTGCGGATCGCGCCGACCTCAACGCCGTTCCGGACTGAGGGGCCGAACGAGAAGTACCAGTCCTCGAAGTCGCAGTACTTCCTCTCCCTTCCGCTCGCGAGCTCAATCCGCTCCGGCTCCGCTCCCGGCCTGAAACGCCACATCTCCCCCGGGCGAATCTCGTGCTGGTCCACTGCACGCTGTGAGTCCAGTACGCAGGACTCGGAGGCGACGAGGTAATACCCTTTGGCTTTCCCCCAGGAGAGCGGCCTGATTCCCCATGGGTCCCTGAGCGCGAACACCTCGTCCTCCTCCGTAGCGATGATCAGGCTGTACGCGCCCTCGGCGCCCTTCAGCCCGTTTGCGATGCGCTCTGCCCACGTGGCGCCGTCCGCCCGGGCGATCCGCCGGAACAGTATCTCGCTGTCCAGCGGCGGCATCCGTTTGCCGGCCCTGTCCACATTCCCGTAGCTGTCCAGGTAGTCCCCGCCCGAAGGCAGTTCTTTTTGAAGGTCTGCGTAGTTGGCGATATTACCGTTGTGCCCGCCCACGAGCGTCCTGCCGGCCTCGGTCACAATCACCGGCTGGGCGTAAGATACATCGTCGGCCAGGCCCATCGTGCGGTACCGGGTGTGCGACACTGCGATCTCACCAGAGATGCCGAGCTGCTGAAGCACCTCCGCGGAGTGGAATATGGCATCGAAAGTGCCGATAGCCTTGTGGACGCGGAACGGCTGGCCCATCGGCTTTCCTGCCATGCCGCCGCCGTCCTGTCCCCGGTGGACTAGCTCCGCGCCCATCGCGGCCGCCACCGGCGCGGCGTCGCGACCCGGCGGTGCGATCACCGCGGCAATACCGCACTTCTCCTGTATGGACTTCAACGCAATTCGAAAGGTCATGCAAGCTCCGGGAGTTAATCGTGACAGCAATTCAACGAGGCTTCGTCGCCTTTACAGAGTACAGGCAGGGTATCTGTAGCCGGCCTTCCGGGAGGCGCCACCACCCGTCGTCTCCCTTTACCATCTGTGGCAAGCGTTGATACGCGCTCACGTTGAATTCATGCAGAAATTCTATCCTAAGACCCGCCCCGATGAGTGAATTCAGCACATCGCCGATGCTGTGTGACCACTCGTGGTCACCCGAATGCACTATCTCCGCGTCCTTTGTATATGACGGAAAGCCGCCGGGCTCGAATGAACCCGCCGGGTCGTGAAAATAGGGATACCGCGCGACCAGCTCGCCGTCCTGTCGGGAGTCGTCGAACATGCCGCCGAACGGATGACCATCCACCATGTAGAAAGTGCCGCCGGGCGTAAGGAAATGCGCGATTACCTGCGCCCATAGCGTGAGATCCGGTAGCCAGCACAGGACGCCGTATGAGGTGAAGACGAGGGGGTATCGCGCGTTGTGGACTTTGGGCAGGTCATAGACGTTGGAGTGAATGAATCGGGCGTTCAGTCCGGTCTCCTCGGCCAGCGCCCGCGCAGCCTCAATCGCCGCGTCCGAGAAGTCCACGCCGGTGGCATGCGCGCCCATCTGCTGCAAAGAAAGCGTGTCCAGCCCAAAGTGGCACTGAAGGTGCAAAATGGGCGTGCCCACGATGTTGCCCAGCTCCGCGAGCTCGATCGGCATGAGCGTATTGCGGCCGGCTTTGAACCCCGCAACGTCATAGAACGGCGATTTCAAGTGTATCGCCGTTCTCTCGTTCCAGTTCCGCCGGTTTAGCTCAAATTCGCGCTCGTATTGGAGCATCAACTCTTGGCCACACTCACTATCTGCGCCAGCACCATTTCAATATCATCCCTCACTCTGTGATTTTCAAATCGGATGACAAGTACGCCGTATTGCGCCAAAATCGCATCCCGCTCAACATCGTACTCTTGCCGCTCTGAATGTGCTTCGCCGTCTACCTCTATCGCAAGTCCTGCAGAGTCGCAATAGAAATCAACTATGAACCCTTTGATGACCTGTTGACGCCGGAAATGAAGTCCAGCCAGTTGACTTCGGCGAAGCCGATCCCACGGTAACTCCTCCTCTGGGGTCGCACGCCTCCTCATCTGCCTCGCCAAATCCAGCTTGCCCGCTTCGACCGGCTGCCCGCGCACTACGTGTCGGGATGGACGCATAGATACTCCTGTCCAACGGCCTCGATCCACCTAACCCCTGCCCCTTCCCTGAGAGGGAAGGGGTTCAAATCCGGCGGCGCGAAGCGCCGTTTCCTTCCGTCCTCCCTTCCCTCCCAGGGAAGGGATAAGAGGGTTAGGTGGCTCCTACACCACGACATTTTTCGGCTTGCCGTCCAGGAATGCCAGCACGTTGTCCACCACGCCCTCGTTGAGCAGCTCAACGCCCTCGGGCGTCTGGTCCGCGCAGTGCGGGGTGAGCACTACCTGCTGGCAGACGAAAATCGGGTGGTTGGGCGGAAGGGGCTCCTGGTCGAACACGTCAAGCCCCGCGCCGGCCAGGTGGCCGGAGTTAAGGGCATCGACCAGAGGGCCGGTCTGCACCAGGTCCCCGCGCCCGCAGTTGATGAGGATCGACCCCTTTTTCATAATCGCAAGCTCGCGCTTGCCGATCATTCCGCGGCTCTGGTCGGAGAGGCGCACGTTAAGGCTGACGACATCCGAGTTGCGGAGAAGTTCGTCCATCTGCACGAACTTGACCCCCATCTCGCGCTCCCGCTCGGGGCTCGGGTTGTACGTCCAGGCGATGACTTTCATACCGAGCGCAACGCCCAGCTTGGCGACTTCCCGGCCGATATTGCCGGTGCCGATGACGCCCAGCGTCTTTCCGCGCAGGTATACCATGTCCATCTTGGTCCAGCGACCGGCTTTGAGCTCCGTTGTGAAGTACGCCGCGCGCTTGGCCGTGGCAAACATGAGCGCGATGGCGTGCTCCGCCACCAGAGGCGCTGTGCGGCCCGGCTGGTTGCAGACGGTTATGCCGAGCTCTTTCGCCGTCTTGAGATCGATCATGTCCGTGCCTATCGAGCATGTTGCGATCAGCTTGAGCTTCGGCAGCCGCCTGAGGGCCTCCCCGGGCCACTTAACTGCGCCGCGCGTGTTGAGGATCACGTTTGCGTCCTTCACGCGATCAAGCTGCTCCTGCATTGTCGCAGGCCGGTCCGCGTACATCACAAACTCGCCGCGCGACTTGAGCCGGTCGATGTGCGGCGACCCCTGAATCTGGACAGGCTGGTCGCCGGGCACCACAAATTTGTTCCTGGAAGCCATATGTGCAACCCTCAGCTTCGTTATCACAAGCGAGACTATAGACACCCGCCCGCAAAGTCAATAACGGCCGCCTCTGCCCTTCTTCAATTCACTATTCACTATTCCCAATTCACTATTCTTATCGTGCTGGCATGAGGCATTGCGGTTAGCGGCGGAGAGGCATAGAGTAATGGCCATGAAATTGATAGGCCGGATAATATCGCTGCCGTTCGGCATTGTCTTGCTTGCGCTGCTCCTGCTCACACTCGTCTGGATGCAGGTGAACAGAACGTTCTTGAACCCCGCCTACTACAAAGAGGAGCTTCGCAAGGCGGACATCTACAACTTCGTAACGAACGATCTGCTAACCTCCGCCCTTGACGAAGCCCGTGAGCTCCCACCGTCGGAAGGAATGGACGAGAACCTCCTTGTCACCACAGGCCTGGAAACTGCGCAGATTTTGGACTCCGTCAACGACGCCATTCCTCCGGAATGGGTCCAGGCCCAGGTTGAAGAGTCGCTGGACGAGTTCGGCCAGTACCTGGTCGGCGAGCGCGACACATTTACACTTACTATCAACCCTGGCGAGCGGGTTGAGCAAGTCCTTGACGAATTGCAGGAGCTTATTCACGAGGCGGACGCATACGAGCTAATCTACAGCCAGCAGATCGATCCCAAGCTCGAAGAGCTGGCCTCAAGCGATCTGCCGCTCGGCATCGATGTCACCGGTGACCAGCTCAAGGCCTCCTTCCGAAAGATTGTCCCGCCGGACTGGGTTGAGACCCAGGTGGACAATGCGATCGACGAGGTCACACCCTACCTTGCCGGCAAGGAAGACTCCTTCCTGGTCACGGTCCCCCTCTCCGACAGGGTTGAAGCAGCCCTTGAAGAGACAAAGATTATCCTCGCTCAGTCAGACGCCTATGATATCGTCTACCGGCAGGCGGTGGAGCCCACGCTGGTGGAGTCCCTGGGAGACTTTGTAGACTTGCCGCTGGGCATTAGGATCGCCCGTGAAGAGGTCCTGGACGCCCTCCGCCGGGTGGCGCCGCCCGAATGGGTCCAGGAGCAGGCCGAAGCGATTATTGACGACAGCACTCCGTACATCGGCGGCCGGGTTGAAACCTTCGCCACCGAGATCGATCTTACTGAAAGCAAAGAGCGCGCCGCGGTTGAAATATCAGCGCTGGTTGAGGCCAGGACCAATGAGGTCCTCGCCCGAATCCCCAGCTGCGCCACTATTGAGGAATTCTTTGCGAGCGGCGGCGCGCAGCCCGGCTCACTGGCCCTCCCCCGGTGCGTACCGCCCGGGACCGACCCTCAGCAGATTCTCGCGATGCTTGGCATCGACCTTGACGATCTGGTCGCCCGAAGCATCGTCAGTAATATCCCAAATACAATCACCTTCAGCGAATTCCAGATACGGTCCGCTCTCACCCAAACGGGCGCGGTCGGGACGCTGGAACAGATTGACCACGTCCGCAAGTTGTTCAAAGAGGGCTTCACGTACGACCAGAACGACCTGGCGCGGGACTTCGCCGAAATGTCGGACACAACGGAAGCTGACGCGGCGGAGAGGATCGCGGAATTCCGCGACTGGCTGGAGAACGGGTTCACCTACACTGAGGTAGACTTCCAGGCGGACCTGGCGGAGGCAGATGACCCGGAGACGGCGCAAAGCTTCAATGACGCACGCAACATCCTGAAGTCTGCAAAGACCTGGGGCACATTCCTGCTTTTCTTTATGGTCCTGCTCCTCCTGGCGATCATTGGCTTCCTCGGGGGCGGTAGCCGCTGGTCCATGCGCGTAGCCTGGGCCGGTGCATTCCTGATGGTCACCTCCGCAATCACCTTCATTGTCTTCCTGCCAGTGTATAGCGCACTGGCCAGTCCCCGAATCGAGCAGGCCCGGGCGGACATGCTCGCGGACATCAGGGCGGGCGGCGGCGATTTTGTGGGCACGGCGGAGCTGGCGGCCGGAAAGGGGTTCGATATGGCCGTCTCCATGGCTGACGGCTTCGTGGGCGGCATAGCCTTTAGAAGCTTCCTCCTGACGCTGCTGGGCCTCGCCCTCTTCCTGGGGGCCTTTTTGGGACTCTCTGTACGCCAGGGCGTCAGTCTACCTCCCCGCGAAGTCGCAGGAGGCAAAGGGCCCCGGTAAAACGTAGCCGTAAACAGCTATAATTAAAGTAAGTCCATCTCAGGGCATCCAGTGCTGGATGCCCTGATTCTTTACCCTGAGGCCACCTTGTACTGCCGGACTTGCGGCAACACGAACCCCGCTTACGCGCACTTCTGCATCAAGTGCGGCAGCGGCCTGCGCCCCGAGTCATGCATGTCGTGCGGAGCAACCCTCCTGCCCAACGCCAACTTCTGTATGTCCTGTGGGCGCGCGGCCACGCGGATTGCCCCGGGTCCGGCGCAGGAAAGCGCCGGAGCTGCTGTAGCGGCCGGCCGGTGGGCGCCGTTCACGGATGTGAAGGCACGCGCGTTGTTGATCATGGCAGTGCTGGCGACTCCCGTTACCATCACCCTGTGGCTGGGGCTTGCCGCCCTCACAGGCGCGGAACGGGACGACCCCACGGTTGTCGCCGCGACGGTCGGCCAGTGGGTGAATCTCACTCTATTCTTCTGGATTTTCTGCGCGGTCAAGTCGAAAAGGGTGAGCCTGCGGCGACTGATGGGGCGGGTGCCTCCGGGCTTCAACTGGCTGTCCACGATCGCGCTCATCTTCGCGGCGATCGTCTTCGCCGCCGGAATGGCC
Source organism: SAR202 cluster bacterium (assembly GCA_016872355.1). Taxonomy (NCBI): domain Bacteria; kingdom Bacillati; phylum Chloroflexota; class Dehalococcoidia; species SAR202 cluster bacterium. Next base: position 15,350 of record VGZY01000016.1, read on the forward strand.
ATCGTCGCCATCTTCGTGCTGTCCCTTGCGTTTCCTGACCTGGCCCGCGCGGCCACTCAGGACAGTTTGCTCGGCGAGACTGCGAACACGCGCACTCCAATCCTCTACGGAATCGTCCTTGGCCTCTCACTGATGGTCGCTGCGCCTCTACTCGAAGAGCTTGCGTTCAGAGGATTGCTGCTGCACCGCTGGACGGTCAAGTGGGGCGTCAGGAAGGCCCTGTTCGTGTCGACGATTATATTCGGACTCGCCCACCTGCTTAACGCGCCCGGCGCGGCCTTCGGCGCCACGATGGCCGGATTCATCCTGGCAATCCTGTATATCAAGACCCGCACGCTGATTGTTCCCATGGTGTGCCATTTCATCTTCAACGGGTTCGCCTTCAGCGTGAGCGTCATCAGCGCTTTCACCGACCCACCCACGGCGGAAGAGGCAGGGCTTGCCCTTGAGCAGATCAGGGACGCCGCGGGCACCGGCGCGCTGCTCATAGCGATATCGCTCCCGTTTCTCCTGAATTTCGTCATCCGGAACTGGCCCAGGGCAACCGACCTGCCGCCCTACTTCGAAGCTGCGCCTGCTGCGCCAGGGCCGGAGCCGGTCATAGCCGCCGCCACGGCGCCGCACGATGATGACTCGACGGGCGCGACAAGGAGAGAGTAAGCGGATGTTCCTGCCCACCAGCACGCGGGAGAAGTACGGCCGCCACCGGTTTCCGATAGTCTGCGTGCTCCTCGCACTGATAAATATCATCGCCTTTGGGTACGAGGTGTCGCTGCTATTCAACGAGGGCGAAGGCTGGCTGAACGACTTCATAGTCACATTCGGCGTCGTTCCTGCAGGGATCATGGAAGGCCGCGGCCTGACGACCCTGATCACAGCGATGTTTCTCCACGGCGGCCTGCTGCACATCGCCGGCAATATGCTGTTCCTCCTGGTCTTCGGCGACAACGTGGAGGACCGCATGGGTCCCTTCGTATTTATCCTCTTTTACCTCGGCACCGGCGTCCTGGCCAGCCTGGCGCACATCGCGTTCGACCCGCAGTCCACCATTCCCAGCATCGGGGCCAGCGGCGCAATCGCGGGCGTGCTGGCCGCCTACCTGGTCTTCTACCCGACGGGCAAGGTCAAGGTCTTCGTCTTTCTGGGGCCGCTCAACCTCCTCTTCCGGCCTTACTTCGCCGTTTCGGCATTCATATTCATCGGCTTCTGGTTCATCATGCAATTCATCTACGGCGTGGCCTCCTTCGGCGTCGAGACGGCGCAGACGGACGGCGTAGCCTACTGGGCCCATATCGGCGGCTTCGTCGCCGGCATCGCAATCGCCTTCATGTACTGGCTCACTCCCGGCGGTCGCAGACTCCGGCGGGCGACGCGATAGCGGAACGCCGCGTTCATGTGGCATACTTGACTGCGTTACAGACCTCCAATGAAGCATGCGCCGTCCCAATGTGGGCATGGCGGAATGAGAAATGACGAATGGCGACTCGGAAAGCCGCGACAGCAGCGGCAAGCACCAATGGAATATCCAGGCAGCCCGTCACAGGTCCGGTGATGAAGACCAGGCAGGGCATGGCGCGGGGTCCGGCGATCTGGCTGGCCGGGGACCCGGAGGACCTGAAGGAGTGGATGCCGCGCGGCGCGGCCGGCATCGTGACCAATACTGTTGTGCTCAACAACATGGTCAAGAAGTACGGGCAGATCACGGACGTTGTGAAGCGCTACCTGGACATCACGGACAAGCCTGTCGTCATCGAGATAGACGGGACGACAACGAAAGAGCTGATCGACGTCGCGCACCGCTTCACTAAAATGTCGAAGCAGATCATCATCAAGGTCCCGTGCACCGTTGAGGCGCTCGACGTCTTCCGCCAGCTTGATGAGGAAGAGATCGAGACCTACTGCACGACGGTCTTCTCGCTTCCCCAGGCGGCCGCTGTGGCCCAGGCCGGGGTGACGCACGTTCTCCCGTTCTGCGAGCCGGTGAAGGAGATGGGCGGCGACCCGACGAAGCTGGTCCGCGAGTGCGTCCAGATGTTCGCGGGCTGGGAGAACCGCCCGTACGTGACAGCCGCGCTCGTCCGCTCCGTGGACACAGCCTACCAGTGCCTCCGCGACGGCGCGGACGGCATAATCGTCTTCTGGCCCATCTTCCGCGACATGATGAAGCACCCCCTCACCGACCAGTGGAACAAGACCTTCATGAAAGAGTGGGTAGCAATGCACGAGGCCGGCCTCATGAAGGACGTTCCGATCACGCTGGGGAAAAAGTAGTAGGTAGTTGGTCGTAGGTAGTTAGCCAGAAGCCAAGACAGAAGAGGGGCCTCGCGTCTGCGAGGCCCCTCCTGGTTTGGCCAATTACTAACTACCTACGACCAACTACGGCTGCTAGTCCTTCTTGTGCCCTCGGACCTGCTTCATATACGTCTCGTGGCCGTAGATGGGCTTCTTGTTGTCGAGGCGCCAGTTGAGCGGGATGATGCGCAGGCTGCGGTCCTGGATGGGGAACTGCACCGGCGCGTGGCCCCTGCGGGCGGACTCGCGCAGGCCGATCGCCATCTCCAGGATCTTGCGGCCGTTGTCGCCGCTGTGCACAGGGTCCCTGCCCGCGTCGAGCGCGTCGACGAAATTGGCGACGCTCGCCATGTTGCGGTCGCCGGGCCACTTCCAGCCGTCGGCGTCGTACTGCATCGCGGCGGAACGGGTGCCGTAGATATTGCCCTCGGGCAGAACGCCCTTGATCTCGACGAGGTCGGAGAATGCAGGCCGCGTAACGCCCTCCTTGACCTTGTAGATGTGCGAGAAGGCGTAGTCGCTGGAGTACACACCCTTCGAGCACAGCACCTCGAAGCCGTTGCGGGCGTTCTGCTTGCGCGTAATGAAGCCCTCGACGCCGTTGACGAAGCGGAAGTAGCCGGACGCGCCCTGGTCGTGGTCGGACCATGGGTCGTCAGACACCCAGCCGATCGACCATGCCACGTCCACCTGGCTGGCGAACATGCGCATGAGGGTGAACAACTGGCAGCCGCCGCCGGACATCTCACTCCCGGCGCCCATGTGGAAGGTGATGCTCTGCACCTCGCCCAGCTCGCCTGAGTCGATAATCTCCTTCGCCTTCGTGTGCGCCGGCAGGTTGGCGTCCATGTCGCCGCCTGCCAGGCGGATGTTGCGCTTGCGCGCGGCGTTTACCATGCGGTCGGCCTCTTCCAGGCTGACGGCCATCGGCTTCTCGCAGAAGATGCCCTTGACATCGAACTCTGTGCAGCCGATCACGACTTCGGCATTCGGGCGGACCGGGAGGATCGGCGAGACGATGTCGATCTTCTCCTTCTTCAGCATCTCGCGGTAATCGGAATACCCCGGCACCTTGAACCTGCTCGTGAAAAGGTCCAGGTTTTCCTTGTCATTGTCGGCTGCGGCAACGATCTCGCACTTCGGGTTCAGCGCATAGCATCGGGCATGCTGGGTGCCCTTGCGGCCCACGCCGATCATGCCTACTCGATACTTCTTCTCTCCCATTCAGATACCTTTCTGGTCCGTAGATTTAAGCTCGCCAAATGATACCAGCATTCACTGTTATTGTGCAGCACCGGCTGCTTTGACACGCTTGTGGGCCGGTGATAGAGTTGGGACGAATACAGACATCCCCCAGCAGGAAGGTCGCCTTGAAGATCGTCAACGTCGAGCTTTTCCATATCAGGCCAAGGTTCAACACCAGACTCCTCAAGCACCTCCCGAATTCGAACGATGTTGACTCCCGGATGGTGACAAAGATAACCACCGATAACGGCATAGTGGGGTACGGTGACTACGACCTCCCGGTCGCGGCACCTCCACTCTCAAAATTCGAGTACCTTATCGGTCGAAACCCCTTCGATTTCCTCAACACAACAACCGACATCTCCGTGGGCATGGCGCTTTACGACGTGATGGGAAAGTACCTTGAGGTGCCGGCGTATAAGCTCATGGGGCAGAAAGTACGCGAGGGCCTGACGATGTGCGCCTGGAGCCGGCGCGTGCCTCCGGAAGGCTTCGCGGAGGAGATACAGCGCGCCGCCGCACAGGGCTACATGTGGTTCAAAATGCACACCGGGGAGATGTATGACATTTTCGAACAGACCCGCGCTGCCGAGGAGGTCGCGCCTCCCGGATTTCGGATTCACTACGATTTTAACGGGGCGGGTCGCACCGCGGGGACCGTAATGCCGATCATTGCGGAGCTTCAGAGCAAGCACCCGATCGTGGGCGTCATCGAGGACGCCCTGCCGGCCTCGGACCACGCGGGCTGGCGCTCGCTGCGCGGCCGGAGCCGCATCCCCCTCGCCATGCAGGTGCCGAGGCTGGGCGGCATCCAGGAGGCCCTCCAGGGCTGCGCCGATATCTACATGATCGGCGGATGGGACGGCGTGGGCGGGATGCTCAGCCAGGGAATGGCTTACGGCCGCGCGAACATTCAGGTGATCACTCAGCTCGTTGGCGGCACGCTCGGAAAGGCGCTCGCGCTGCACATGGCGGCTGTGCTGCCCACGGCAACCGGCCATTCTATAAACCTGGACGACCAGTACGACGATGACATCACAACCGCTCAAATTCCGGTGGTAGAGGGCTTCTCACGCGTGCCGGAGGCGCCGGGCCTCGGCGTGGAAGTGGACGACGCGGCGATACGCCGCCTGGCGGCGAATACCAGGACGCCCGCCCCGCGCTGCATCAACGTGGTCGTGCTCCCGGGCGGCCGCACCGCATACGGCGTAAGCAGCCTCCGCCAGCTCATCGGCGGCGAAGAGGCTAGCATCCGTGGCCACCGCTCGCACCTGTGGAAGGACGACGGCTCGCCGGAGTTCGAGAAGATTTACGAGCGTGTACAAAACAGCGGTGCCTTCATTGTCGACTAACCAGGCCGATATATCCGTGAATTAAAGCTGACCAACAGGAGCATCCATGCCGGCCGCAACAAAGCTCAATCTTCCTGAAATGCCCTTAGTCACAGCCACTCACCGCGGCGCTCCCCCGGCGTGGGCGCTCCTGGAGCGGGAGCTGATATCCCTGATGGAGAAGACTGCGCGCCTGACGATGGAGAAGTACCACGAGCGTGGCGGCGGATTCTACTGGGCCGACTGCGTGGATGACTACTACGAGGAGTTCTACAACTGGGGCCTCTTCTACGGAATCGGCGGGAGCGAGGACGTGCTTAACCTCGCGCTCGACGGCTGGAATGCAACCACACGCACCTGCGACGACTCCATCTTTCACCGCAAGAAACACGACAAGTTCTACCACGGCATTGCGCACCGCCAGTGGACGCCTCAGATCCACAACGAGTACTTCAACAAGCGCACACTGACATACGCCGGCCCCGCCGAGTGGCACCACCAGAGCGAGGCCAACATGGCCTTCTACGGCTTCGGCCTGGCGGACCCCACGATATCGGAAAACGTTCGCCGCGCGCGCCGCTTCGCCGGGATGTACATCGGCGAAGACCCGAAGGCGCAGAACTGGGACCCCAAGTACCGCGTCATCAAGTCACCGATACCTACGAGCGAGGGGCCGTTCTGGGAGGCGGACCTCGGCTTCGTCATCCGCTGGATGCAGGGCGGCACAGATAAGGAATACCGCTGGTACGGCCTGCGGTCGGACATCACGCCCATCGTCCCCGACCTGGGCAAGGGGTGGTGGGACGACCCAAAGCGGGCGAAGGAGATAGTGGACCTCTTTAACAAGATTGTCCTCCACAGCGACTCGCCCATGACCCTCGCCGCGACCGCGCTCGTTACCAACGCCTACCTGTACACCGGAGAGAGCAATTACAAGCAGTGGGTGCTGGACTACACGGAAGCGTGGATTGACCGGATGAAGGCCAACGGCGGAATCGTGCCGGACAACGTCGGCCCGACGGGCAAAATCGGCGAGTACCGCAACGGCCAGTGGTGGGGAAATCTATTCGGATGGAACCATTACCAGGGCTACAACGTCATGTATCATGGGCTCACAATCGCAGCAGAGTGCGCCCAGCTTCTGACGGGCGATATGGGGTACTCCGACCTGCTTCGTTCCCAGCTGAAGTACCTGCTGGACAGGTCGTACCGAGAAAAGGACGGCCAGCTTATCGTCCCCTTGCGCTACAACGGCAAGGACGGCTGGACGCACTACCCCGGCAGCGGCCCGCAGAACCTGCGCCCGGAGGAGCTGGCCCACCTTTACCATATGACCCTTTCGCAGGAAGACCGGGACATGGTCGCATTCATCCGCGACGGCGACGTGCGCGTGGACTGGACACAGCATGCGAATGTACACGAAAAGAGCCAGGGACAGCCGGAGCGGCCGAGGTTCGAATACTACGCGGGGCGAAACCCGGGCTGGCCGGAGCGCGCGCTGGCGCTGGACTTCAAGCAGGCGCTGCAGAGCTATGAGAAGGCCAGGCTTGAAGGCCGGGACGCCGAGCAGCAGATAGCAGACAACGACGGCGCGCCGACGGCCGTCTTCACCAAGGCGCTCGAGCAGGTGACGATGGGGACGCCGCAACAGGTCTACAACGGGGGCCTCACCCGCGCCACGGTGCGCTACTTCGATGCCCAGCGCGTCCGGCCGGGTCTCCCGGCTGATGTGGCAGCTCTGGTGGATGAGCTCGGCGCGGACAAGGTGGGCTTACAACTCGTAAATACAAGCGTTTCTAGTACCAGGAACCTTATCATTCAGGCAGGGGCATTTGGAGAGCACAGCTTTACCGATGTGACGTACGCGTCCAGTGGAGACCGCACGGGCACGCCGATCAACGGCAAGTACCTTAGCGTGAGCATCCCGCCGGCAACGTCCATCAGGCTAAGCCTGGGAATGAAGCGGTTTGTGAACACGCCATCGTACGCATTCCCGTGGCACGGCGGCGCCGTGAACGCCCCGTTCCAATAGTCCCGCAGAGGCTGTATTGCAGAGCACTCGAAACGCGCAGCTGAAGATCGTGATCGTGGACGACGAATGGAAGTCGTCTATAGTGAGCTCTGTCCGCAAGAGGCTGGACCAGGAGGGATGGAAGACGCACGTTGTTGCGCCGGATGGGGGGCTGTCGATCGGGGAGGAGTTCCAGGCCGCCGCCCTCTACACCATCGAAGAGGTGAGGCCGGACGGCGTGATCCTGGACGTACGGTTCGGCGAGCAAATGGATGACCGCTTCAAGGGGCTATCCATCCTGCGAAAGATACTCGAGCGGTTTCCGGGACTACCCGTACTGATGTACACGCAGTATGCCCAGGGGCCGGAGCGGGAGACCGCAGTGCGCGGCTCGCTCAACTGGGACGCGCCGGTCGACTTCATCGACAAGCTCGCCAGCCCCGAAGAGGTGGTGCTGAGAATGCGGCGCCTGTTCGGCAGCACGCCGGAGATTATCTCTATAGGCGGGAGGCTCTCGCTGGATGCCCGGGCGAAGATTGTGTACGTGGTGATAGGCGATGAGCTCCGCCCCGTTGAAGACATCATAGGGATGAAGTTTGAGATTCTGAGGGAACTCGCCGCGACGTGGTACCGGAGCCCAGGGGAGCTAGTGCAGTTCAGCCGGCTGGAAAGGTACTCGGAAGGCGAAGACGCCAGGGCCTCCCTGCGGGTACGTATACGTGAGATCAAGGATGCAATAGGAAACGCCCTTGGCGTACACTTTGGAGCGAGCGACCTCATCATCAACGTTCGCGACCGGGGGTACCGGCTTATCCCTCCAAAGAGCTGAGCCCGTGGCAAACAGGCAGCGACTTCTCAAGCTGGCGCGCATAGCCTGCGGCATTGTTGTGCTGCTCGGCGTTATCGTCATGCTCGCCTCCTTCCGTTTCGGCGTGCTCTTCTCCGAGAAGCTGTGGGGCGTGGAGCCCCTCGCCTACTTGGCCGGCGTCGTGACAATGGCCGCGCTGGGGTTCATATGGGGCACGTACGTGCTTCAGTCGCGCGCAACGCAGCACGGCTACCACCTCAACGGCTTCGACAGCTCGCTCGAGAACTGGACGAAGCTGACAAAGCAGTACTTTGAGCTCTACCACCACGACCTTGGCCGCCCCCTGACCCGCATCCTTGCAAAGGAGCGGGAGCTGCGCGCGGTTCTGGCCCGCACCGGAGGCAACGCTGACCCCGGCGTCTCTGAGCTGCTTGATGAGATTGAGCGGCAAGCGCCCAACTTCCGCCTCATGCTTGCAAACATCCAGGTGCTCGTTGAGCTTGAAGCGCCACGCAAGCCGGACGACGTGCACCCCGTTGAGCCTGCGCAGGTGGTGAGGAGGATTGTTGACAGGTACGCGGGCGTGGTCGCGGAGGCGGGGAAAGAGATCACATGGTGGTCGGAGCCCTCCGAGTTCGGCATGGTCTATTCCGATCCTTCGGCGATTGAGCATATTATCACCAACCTCATCGACAACGCGTCCAAGTACGCGACGGAGCACATTGAGGTCCGGCTGACAAAGGACGAGAGCCACTTCTACATCCGGGTCTGGGACGATGGCCCCGGCATTGCGCCGCACCACGTTCCGCACATCTTCGACAGGGGCTGGACACCGGAGGTCTCTCGGCGGGACGAGAAGACGAGCTCCGGCCTTGGGCTATTTATCGCGCGGACGCTGGCGGCGAGAAACGGCGGCGACATCACCGTGGAGAGCGTCACGGCCCCGGACCCGGACCACCATACGGCGTTCGTGGCCAGCTTCTCATTGTAGGAGCAGCCGTAGCAGCCCGTCTGACGCAACCTTTTCCCTCCCGTTTCCGTCTAGAGTACAGGGGCAAATTGCTGATCTATGCTCGAACATACGGGGCGCAGGTACTGGGCGCAGCAGCGCTTCTTATGGCGCTGTCCGCCATCGCCTGCGTCACGCCTATTGACCGTCCGGGAGCGATAGCGAAGGCGCCGCCAGCTTCCGCGCCATCGTCCACGCCGCCGCAGCAGGTGGCGTCCGTTCCGACGGCAGCGCCAACAATCGCAGTCCCCTCCCCGACCCCTACGCTCTCGCCCACACCTTTCCCGACGTCGGGAGTCACTCTTTCCCCAACGCCCAACCCCGATCCGACTGTGACTCCAGCGGTCCCAGAGCCAACTGTCATGAACGGCTCCCCCACGCCATCTCCAACGACAAGCCCCGTCTCAACGCCGACACCTGTTGTGCCTTTCGAGACGGCGACCCCTGGACCGTCATCCACGTCGGAACCGCCGTTGCTTGTGATGCTGGAGCCGGCGAATGAGGCCCCGTACTTGTACCACTACGCGGATGTCGTTGGGAGGACCGAACCAGGGGCCACAGTACTTGTTCAGGGGCATGAGGCGGCGGTTGACCAAGAGACCGGCCTGTTTTCAACACGGGCATTGCTGGTGACCGGGTGGAACACAATCGAAGTGCGAGCATCGCTTGAGGGCCATGAGAGCACTGCGTCCATCAGAGTATTCTCCCTGGGCGCCGAGCCGCCTTCCGAGATATTCCTGGTAGTCAACGGCCCGCCGGACGGGCGCACAAGCCAGAATCCAATAATCATTACCGGGAATACGGTGCCAGACGCGATAGTAAGCGTGGAAGGCGTGACGGTGCCTGTTAGCGGGGTCGGGTTCTTTCAGGCCACAGTCTTGCTTAAGAACGAAGGCCCCAACCTGATTAACGTTACGGCCTCCACGTCCGACGGGCAGTCAAAGGACAAGCCGATCACAGTCTTCTACAGGCCGTGAGGCACAACTTGACAGGTAACACATGAGTAATTTTGTGAATGTTAACCTTTTGACGTAGGCCGAAGTATTCATCAGCATTCAGGACTGCGAGCAAGGCTCATGGGCAGGACAAAGAGAAGCGTGGCGATTGTACTCATTGCCGCGATATTCGCAGCGATGGTATCGAGCTTTGCCTTTTCGTCCCGCGCCTATGCAGAGGCCGGCATCCCGCGCGACTTCATCGGCGTGGTGCTGAGAGTCAACGGCGACGTGTTGACGGTCCAGGCGGAGTTCGGGATAGTAGACATCCTCCCTAACGTCAATACACGTGTGGTGCTCCCTCTGAGTGAGCGGGCCACGATCGCAGACCTGGTAGTCGGCGACGAGGTGGCAGTATCCCTTACAGCGGACAACTCGCTGGTCGTGGACAGGGTGCTGCTCATACCGAGCAAATCGAAGTACCGCCACATCTCCGGGCAGGTTGTGGGCATGACGGAAGGGTCCGTCACAGTCCGCATACCCGACACGGACGACATCTCACTTCTCACAAGTCCGCTGACGAGGACCATCAACCGTGGGTACCCGGCAAAGCTTGCCGTTGGTAGTTACGTGGTGGTTGTTGTGGCCCGCGACCTCACTTCCGGCGGGGGTAGCGAAGCGATTGAGATCAACATCGTTCCGCCGCCATCGCAGACGGTCGTCGCCCCCGCGCCGGAGCCGACACCCGCGGCCAGGAATGTAGCAGCATCCGTCTCGATTGTGGGCGTATTCGAGGGCATCGACGGCGCCGGTAACCTTGTCGTAAGCGGGACAAGGCTTGCGATGACGAGCGCCACGAAGCTGGAGGAAGGGCTCGTAACCGGCCAACAGGTAACCGCGAATGCAGACATGACATCAGACGGGAAGTTGACCGCCGTTCTCCTCGTCCCGGTGAAGCTCTCAGCAGAGAACGGGTCCCGCGTGACGCTGGACGGTATCTTCGATGGGATGATCCGTTCAGGAATCTGGGTTGTGAGCGGGAACATCGTCATTGTGGACAAGAACTCTGACACGGACGGCATCCCGGATGTTGGCCAACGCGTGAAGGTAAATGCGAGCAGGCTGCTCGATGGAACACTGGTTGCCCGCGAGATTGAGAACATTCGGACACAGGAGACGGCTCGTCCGGAGCCACAATCGGTAGAAATGGTCGGAGCGTTCCGGGGCACGGACAGCTATGGCAATTGGCTTGTAAACGGCATCCGGGTTGCGGTCGACTCCAGGACCAGGCTCGAAGGCCGCCCTGCCATCGGCAGGCTGATCAGGGTCCGTGCGTCCGTCAGTCCGTCCGGCGTACTGGTTGCAACGTCCATCACCGCAGTCGCTTCGGAGTCATCAACGGTCAAGAAGACGGTCCAGGTGAAGGGGCTCGTCCAGCGCGTGGACGAGAGCGGCACAATCACGGTCAACGGCGTACAGGTCCAGATCGGGCCGCTTTCCGAGGTATCCGGCAAGCCCGAGGTGGACAAGTACGTGGAGGTGGAAGCGCAACTCCAGAACGACGGCACCCTGCTGGCCCGACTGGTCAGCGCGTACGGATCAGCCGACGCTGCCCGCTCAGACCGAAGGGTGACGATCGAAGGCGCTGTTCAAACTGTGCGGGAAGACGGGACCATGGTTGTCAACGGCATCTCAATCACGCTAGACAAGGATACAGTGACGGAAGGCGAGACGATCCATGGATCACTGGTACGCGTCGAGGGGGTCCTGAACCCGGACGGCTCTGTGCTAGCGATAGTCGTGAAAGGCGAGAACCGACTTGCAACGCAGAGCGGCACGGAGGTAAGGATCGAAGGCTCAGTAGACTCCGTGAAGCGCGACGAGTCCGGCAAGCCGGTCGGCATCGTCGTGGACGGCGTTCCGGTGGACCTGAGGAGCCTGACGGACGTGGCGGTCAAGCTGAGCGCAGGCACACAGGTCATGGTAAACGGCGTTATAGCCGATGGCACGATAGTGGCGCGCAACATCGGCCCCAGGGCTACTGTTGCAACTGCACCGCCTACTGTCGTCATTACAGGAGTCATCGATAAAGTTGGCGTCAACGAGGTGAGCAAGATAGACCTCCTCGGCGTCAACGGCATCGAAGTATCGGTGCAGATATTCACGTTCGTGGAAGGGGAGCTGAAGAAGGGCAATCTGGCGAGGGTAACCGGTTACCGGTCGGGCACGCAGTATATCTCTACGGCCATCCGGGCCTCAGAATTGAAACGCGATGCGGCAGTCTCTCCCGGGGAGGACGCCTCCGGCGCCGCGGATACCGTGACGGAACAGGTAAAGGGGCGGGTCGATGTCCTGCAGCTCGACTCGCGCGGCCGTCTGGTAGCGCTCGTGGTCGCCGGAAAGCGAATGGCCGTGGACGAGAACACGGTTATAGATGGAGAGCTTGAGAGGAGAAGTCGCGTTGAGATTGAGGCAAGGGTGGCAGGCCTGGGGCTCACAGCAGTATCGGTCAAAGTCTTGCCCGCCGATCCGGGCTCCGGCGATAGTGTAACGCCCTGAAGGGCAAGCGCTGCGACAGGCTGTTCCTGACGCACCGACCGGACGCCTTGCCTGGGACAACTGAATAGCTACAGATCAACCATCCTCCCCGGATGGCCTCCTCCAAAACCAATCAGGGCCAGAAATGCCGCGCACCGCACTACTGGCCCTGATTGGCGTATTTGGAGATAGCTCGCGCGCCCCTCGTTACAACGGTTGCCTCTTGTCCGTTTCGCTGTCCGAACTTGCGTAAGGCTGCCTCGAACGCGCCACATCCGGGCAACCATGGGCGTCCGTGATGCGGGGTTGATTTGGGGAGCGCTGAAGGCGCGGGATAACTCAGCCCAGGGTGGAGTGCCGAAGGCTTTGCGAAGGCACGCAGCCCTGGGTTACCGGATGGAAACAATTCTTAGCCCTGTAGGGGCGAAATACTTCCTGGTCACGCAAGAGATCATCTCGGCCCTTCAGGCCCTTAAGAAATTCTTCGGTCCGTTACCCAGGGCTACGCCCACTCCGCAGAGCCTCCGTGGGCTCCACCCTTGGCTTAGATAGGCCGCGCCTTCAGCGCACCCCAAGTCGGCCCCACTCCATGGGCGTCCAGCGGTTCCCTTGTGATGCCACGGCCGGATTTCTGGTGGGTAATGCACGCTGAAGGTGAACAGAATTAGTTAGGGAAGTTCGGGGCAAACCTGCCCGCCTATTTGTAGTCCACCCAGATGTCCACGTGGCTGATCGTCAGCGGCGGCGTGATCCGCTCGTCGCGCTTGACCAGCTTCACCTGCACCTCCCGCGTGCCGACGGCCAGCAACTTCGGGTCCAGCTTCCAGACTAGCCAGCTGTTCTCATCCACGTCTGATGGATTGCCCGGGTCCTGTGCAGCCTTGTTCGTTACCGTGTAAGCGCCGAGGTCTTTACCATCCAGCGTCGCGGAGACTACGTCGGCCCCCGGGGAGAAATGCTCCATGCGGATGTGCAGCTCCGCCCCGGCCAGCGTGCCGGCCTTCGCCGCTGTAGGCACGTCATCGTACATGGGTACCTGGAACGTCGGCCCATCGCCGGTGAGGGTGCGGTGCAGCTCCACGGGCGTCTCGCCGTAGATGCGGTCGTCGCGGTCCGCGTAGTCGCGCTGGCTGCCACGAGGGGGAATCATGCGATGGACGTTGGAGTAGCACTTTCGCGTGCCCTTGAGCGTCACCGGCGATCCCATGGTCGTGAATAGGGCCTGATTGGTGTCCGTGTAGCCGTGCCAGTTAAAGACGTAGATGCCGGATGCCCCCCTGCTGTGGAACTCCTGCGCCAGCGCGCGGAACCACGCCGTGCGCCAGTCCTTACCTTTCACCAGACGGTCGGTCGCCTGACGGCCGTCGAAGTCCCAGCACGGGTAGAGCTTGATGTCCCTGCCCTGGCACAGCTCTGCGGACCTCTCAACCTCAAAGCCGGGGTCCGTGCCGGAGTTGCCGCCCCCGATGATTATGTCGCACAGCCCTTCCTTCGCCCATGTCTCGATGTCGTAGCCGATGCGGTTGCAGCTCTCCAGCGTTGCGGCCACCCGCACAGCGAGCCTGAACGGCCTGCCGCGCTCCTTCCCGAGCTTGTTTGTCATGTCGCGCATTGTGCGCATCAGGTCTGTGAGGGTGTAGCGGAGTCGGTACTCGTCGCCCCAGGGCAGGTGAAAGGCGTGGCGTTGCCAATCGAGCTCCACACCGTCCCAGTCCGCTATCCGGCATGCCTCCTCGATAAACTTCAGCTTGAAATCGCGGACCTCCGGAATTGCCATATTCCAGGAGGTGGCGCACCAGCCGGGGGCGTGCTTCTCGCTCAGGCACCACTCCGGATGGTCCAGGCGCATCTTCGTGAACCGCTCGCCTTTGGACTTGAGCATGGCCTCGATGGTCTGGTACGTCCAGAAGTGCTGGTCGTTCATGCGGATGGAGGGGTAGACATGCATTCCCAGCCCGTGCCCGTGGTCCGCGATGGCGGCGTATGGGTTCTCCCCGCGCTCCCAGTACTCGCGGACCGTCTCCGAGATGTTGCGCTTGAGGACGGCGTCGTACTTCCTGTCGCTTGAGTCGCCGATCATCTCCACGATCTTCGTAGGCCAGGTAGCCTCGTGAATGCCGAGGCTGAAGAAGAGCGCGTCCACCTGTGTGTTCCGGATGGGGCCGAAGGTCTTCTCGAGCAGCATTTCGGCGGTCTGCGGATATCCGGCGTAGATCAGCGGCGCGCCGTCCCAGTTGCAGATGATGCGGTAGCTCGGAACCTTGCCGGAATCGCTCTTCTTGGGCCTGGCCTGGGTCTGTGTCATTTCGTCCTCTTGATTACTTCGAAGGTACTGTCATACTTCTCTGAGCCGTACACGTCTTTCTTGTTGTTCCACCGTGTTGGGTGAGGGTAGAGCGCCAGGCTACGGTCCTCAAGCGGCAACTTCACCGGGGCGTGGCCGCGTCGGTGCGACTCGCGGAAGGCGATGGCGATCTCCAGGACCCTGCGCTGGTTATCTCCGGAGCTGCGCGGCTCCACCCCCGTCTCCAGCGCGTCCACGAGCGACTCGATGCTGGCAGTCGTTCGTGGGCCGGTCACCCGCCAGCCATCCGAGTCGTATGAGGTGTCGTACGCGCCTGATTCCGGCAGAGCGCCGGGCATCTCCTCAAGGTCTTCCCAGAAAGCCCGGCCGGCCTGGACGCCATCGCGCAGCTTGAACAGCTTGAAGGTCCTCCAGTCGGCGAAGAACAGGCCCCGGGCGCAGTGTACCTCAATACCCCGCCGCGCGGTAGCCTTGGGCATGACGTATCCTTCGACCCCGTTTGAGAAGCGTATCACACCTCCCATATTCTGGTCTTCGTTGCTCCACGGGTCGCCGCCCACCCAACCCGTCACCCAGTCTATCTCCGAATCGCCGGCGTCCAGCCTCATAAGGCTCAACCCCTGGCAACCCCCTCCGGA
Organism: SAR202 cluster bacterium; assembly: GCA_016872355.1. NCBI lineage: Bacteria > Bacillati > Chloroflexota > Dehalococcoidia > SAR202 cluster bacterium. The sequence continues at coordinate 30,462 of VGZY01000016.1, forward strand.
TATCTCAATCGTGGGCTCGTGCATCACCACGCTTTGCACAGGGCCAAGCTCGCCCGAATCGATAATCGCCTTCGCCTGCCAGTACTGCGGAAGCGCGCGGTAGGCGTCCCCACACTGGAAGACTACGTTGTGCTTGCGACACTCCTCCACCATGCGATCGGCGTCCGACAGGACTGCGGCGATGGGCTTTTCGCAGAAGACAGCCTTCACGCCGAGGCGAGCCGCGCCCACAACGACGTCCGGGTTAACCTTAACCGGCAGGACGGGGGCCACGATGTCAATCTTCTCCTTGCCGAGCATCTCCTGGTAGTCGGTGTACCCCGGCACGTTGAAGCGGCGGCAGAACTGCTCCAGCGTCTTCTCGTCCCTGTCCGCCGCGGCGACGACTCGCGTTTGCGGGTTCTCGTTGTAAGCGCGGGCGTGACAGTGCCCATGAGGCCGCATCCGATCATGCCGACGCGGTACTGTTTCGAGGGGATGGCCATGGCGGCACCTCCGTATATGAAAACAACTCTTGAGCGGTTACAATAGGCCGCGAAACGTCGCTCGACCTATTCTATACCAATCGGTTGCAAACAAGGACGCAAGGAGAAATCGCAATGGGCATGGCTTCGAAAGAGGTTCTCGACGGGATGAAGGACATGGATACCGCAACGTTATTCAACGCAGTCGTTGCGGCAATGGGCGGGAGCCAGGGCGGATTTGAGCTGGAGAAGAAGGGAGGAATGCCGGTCAACTACACCGACAATACTCTCCGCTGTCTCTTGCCGGAGCTCGGCATCGCCGCCGGCTACGCGGTGACGATGGAAGTGACAACCAACGACCCTGATTCCTCCGCGCTCAAGTGGGACGAGTACTACGATATGCTCGCGAAGACGCCGGGACCCAAGTTCGCCATCGTGAAGGACGTGGACTCGAAGCCCGGCCGCGGCGCCTCCTTCGGCGACGGGATGGCAGCGACCCACAAGCTGCTTGGAGTAACAGGCGCAGCGGTGGACGGCAGCGTCCGCGACCTCATGGGCATCAAGAAGGTTGGGCTGCCGATGTGGGGCAAGGGCCTGGTGCCCGGGCACGGCATCTTCAACCTGATCAGCGTCAACCGCCCGATCGTCGCGTGCGGCCTGCTGGTGAAGCCCGGCGACTTCATTGTCGCGGACATGGACGGGATCACCAAGGTGCCCCTGGAGATGGACCTGGCGGCGGTGCTGAAAGAGGCGCTGAAGATCCGGCGCAAAGAGGGCGCGTACCACGAGCAGTTCAAGAAGCCGGGCGCGACAAAGGCATCGATCGACGCCTGGTGGAAGGCGAACAAGGACAAGTTCTAGGACCTTGGACGAGTAATCACAATGAGGGCGGTTGGAATTCCAACCGCCCTCATTGTTTATGTAACTCGATGCGCCCTAACTCACCAGGGTCTTGAGGTACTTTACGCCCTTCGCCATCCCCTCCCGCTCGTTCGCCTGGTTGCGGCCGGAGCCCATGTAGTAGATGGACAGGGCGCCGTTGAAGCTATTCTTGCGCAGGACGCTCAGGATGCGGGGATAGTCGCACCACTCCTCACGGCCGCTGTCTATCTTGTAGATCTTCGCGCGCACGCTGGTGGCGAGCGGCGCCAGCGCCTCGAACCAGCCATAGTAGTGCTCCTGCAATGGCCCTTCCTTGTACCCTTCCCACTTGTGAGTGTCCACGACGAGCGTCGTATTCTCCCGGTCCACATCCTTGTAGAGATTGAGCATCTGCTCGGCCGTGGGGGTGGTGGGCGGGCCGTGGCCATGGATGGCTATTATGATGCCCTGCTCCGCGGCGTAGTCGCAGATCTCCTTGAACGCGTCCACCTGCGGCTTCCAGTACGACTCCGTCCGGTACCCTCCGCCCTGCACCGTTATCTTCGGCGCGCCCAGGAAGCGCGCCACCGCCACGGCGTTCTTCGCCTTATCGGTCCTGGCGCGGCGCTCTTCATCCGTGCCGACGAGGCCGCCGCTGCCGGACACCAGGCCCACAGGCAGGCCGTACTTAACGCACTTCCGCTTGATGCGGGCCAGCCCCGCCGGGGTTGTACCCGTGAACCCCTTGTCCATGCTGATGTCCACGATGTCCATGCCGGTCTCGCAGGCGAGGTCCAGGAACGTCTCGGTGTCCATCTGTCCGCCGGGGCCCTTGTCGTCCTTCAGGACTGAAATCGCGCCGACTTTGATCATGTCGTGACTCCTCAGATTCATCTATGGGACGTCCGGCATTCACCGGTACTTCTTCGTTTTTATGTAGCCTGCGCGATTTATCGCGCCCGTGCCGCGAACAGGCGTCGCTGGAGAACAAAACAGGCGCGATAAATCGCGCAGGCTACAGGGACGGGGAAATTCCGCTGAGAATTCCGACCGCCCCCTAATACGTTTTGACCAGGTCCCTCAGGTACTGCGCCGCCTTTGCCATGCCTTCCTGGTCAGTGCACTGGTTGCGGCCGCGGAAGCCCATCCAGTAGATCGAGAGCGGGCCGTGGTAGTCCACCGACTTCAAAATCTTCAACACGCGCTCGTAGTCGATCCAGATTTCCTTGCCGGTGTCTATTTTGAAAATCTTCGCGCGGACGTGTGAGGCGTACGGCGCGACGTCCTCCATATACCCGTAGAGCTCTTCAATGGCCGGGCCCTCGCGCCAGCCTTCCCACTTGGCGGTATCCAGGATGATAGTCGTGTTATCGCGGCCCACGTCCTTGCGGATGTTCAGAATCTCGTCCGACTTCGGGTGCTTGGGCGGGCCGTGGCCATGGATGCCGATGACTATGCCGTGGCCTTCGGCGTAGTCGCACATCTGCTTGTAGGCATCTATCATGCGGGGCCAGTACGACTCGGTCTTGAGGCCGCTCCCGTGCAGGAGGACGATGGGCGCGCCGAGGAAGACGGCGGTGCGCACGGCCTCTTTGGCGCGCGCGAGGCGCTCCTGTATCTCTTCCTCAGTTCCGACGAAGCCGCCGCCGCCGGTAACGTAGCCAATGGGCAAGCCGTAGCGGACGCAGAGCTGCTTGATTCTGGAGAGATTTTCACTTGAGTGGCCCTTGAAGCCTTTTTCCAGAGCGATATCCACCATATCCAGGCCGATGCGCGTTGCGAAGTGCAGGAACGATTCTATATCGACGAGCTCGTTTCCTGCGCCGTCGACGTGGAAGTAGGTCAGCGCGCCGATCTTGAGCATGAGGCCTCCGTCGTCCTAAGCGGCATTCAAAGCCATGTAAATCGCGGCGACCGTTTTCGCGTCCTGGATGTCTCCGGAGCGAATCATACCAGGGATGCTTGTCAAGGGCACCTTCTCGACGACGATAGCCTCCTCGTCGTCCGCTTCGAGTTTGCTGGGGAGAAGGCCTCGCGCGACGAAGGCGTACATGTACTCGGTGCAATAGCCGGGGCTCATCCACATCTCGCCGATTGGCCTGACGTCGGTCGCGGTGTAGCCCGTCTCTTCCTGAAGCTCGCGAATGGCGCACTCCATTGGGCTCTCCGGCGCATCAATACCACCGGCGGGGACTTCGAGGAGTCCCTTTTCGGCGGGGTACCGGTACTGGCGCACCAGGACGACATTGCCATCGCCGTCCAACGGGACGATCACGACGGACGCGCCATGGTCCACCACCTCGCGGACAGTCTCGCGTGCGTTCGCCAGGAGGACTTTGTCAACCCGCGCGCTGAATATCTTGCCCTTATAGATGCTCTTCGAAGATATCGTCTTTTCCGCCTTCATTGCGGCCCTCCCGCCGTCGCAGGGCCATCGTCAGGACTCCTGCGCCTCGGCGTCGTCTGTGCCTTTACCCCAAGCCTGCGGGTAAGGTTGGCGTAGAAAGCGGAAGGGGGGGCCTCCCTGAGGAACCGCGCTACGAAGGGACTGCGCCCGATGATGACCTTGTCATCCGGGCCGACAGGCGTCACGGTGATATTGTCCACGCTCATCAGCACGGCTTCACCCTCGGCGACGCTCAGCTCCAGGATGGAGTCCCTATCGGCAAGGATACCCGTCTGCAGGCTGATGTGCGCGGCGATGGGCTGCACGAAAAGGCACTGCATCTCCGGGTGTATGACGGGGCCGCCTGCGGAGAGCGCGTAGCCGGTGCTGCCGGTGGGCGTGGAGACGATGAGGCCATCCGCCCGGTACGTCGCCAGGCTTGCGCCATCAATGACGACATCTACGTCGATGAGCCGGGCGACAGCGCCGCGGCTGACGACAACGTCGTTAAGCGCGTCCACCACCAACTTTGGGGCGCCGCCCTTGCGCGGCACTACTGAAGCACGGAGCATCATGCGTTCTTCAACCCTGTGGCCGTCGCGCAAGTACTCGGGAATGCGGGCGATGGCATCTGCAACCTCAACCTCGGCCATGAACCCCACGCGGCCCATATTGATGCCGAGAATGGGGATGCCGTGAGGGGCGGCCAGGCGCACGGACCGCAGGATCGTCCCGTCGCCGCCGGCGGTGATGAGCGTGGAAGTCCGGGAGAGCTTGTCGGTGGCGACGTCCAGTTTGTCCATTGACGTGACCCAGCAATCGCCCAGGCGCAGGGTCTTGATGAGCCTGTTGACGAGGTCCAGGGCTTCTTTGCGGTTCGGGTTATGTACGAAGCCGATGTACTGGGCGGGCATCTGGAGTCCTTGGCGGGCGGCCACTGGGCCGGAGTGGTCCGGGCGGCAGCCCGCCCACGGAGATTATACGCCCACAGGCGTCAGGCGGGGAGAAGGAGTGCGACGGCAGACCGGGCGGCGTCCATGAGCCACGCCGGGTATATGCCGAACGCCAGCACGCCGGCGGCGGTCACAAGCAGCGCCGCGCGCATGGGGAGAGCGGACGGCACTTGCTCGGCACCCTGCGGCGGAGCGGTGAAGTACATGGCTTTCACGACGCGCAGGTAGTAGTACGCGCCAACGACGCTGTTCAGCACGCCCGCAAGCACCAGCCAGGCGAGGTCCGCCTCAATTGCTGCCGAGAAGAGGAAGAGCTTGCCGACGAAACCTACTGTCGGCGGGATGCCCGTCAGCGAGATCAGGGCAAAGGTGAGGACGGCCGCGAGGTAAGGCGCACGCCTGCCCATCCCGGCGAAATCGTCTATATGGTCGCTGTTGATCCGGTTGGTGATCGCTATGATCGCCGCAAATGCGGCAAGGTTCATCACCGCGTACCCGCTGAGGTAAAAGAGGACGCTCGCAGGGCCAAGGACGGAATCGTCGCCGGTTCGCGCGGTAACCGACGCCAGCCCCACGAGGATATACCCGGCGTGGGCGATGGTGGAGTACGCGAGCATGCGCTTGATGTTGCTCTGGGCGATGGCCACCAGGTTTCCGATGGTCATCGAAGCGACGGAGAGGACCGCAAAAATGGTGCTCCATTCTACACTGAGCACGTCCAGCGAAAACGCGACGTAGAAGACGCGGAGAATGACCGCGAAGCCCGCCGCTTTGGAGGCGACGGACAGGAATGCGGTAACCGGCGTGGGCGCGCCCTCGTAAACGTCGGGCGCCCACATGTGGAACGGGAAAGCGGCGATTTTGAAGCCGAATCCCGCGATCATCAGCACGACGGCCGCGAGGAGCGCATAGCTGCCGAAGGGCTCCTCGGCGCTGAGGTCTATCTGCCCGAGGCGCATCGCGATCTCGTCGAGCTGGACTGTGCCGGTGAAGCCGTAGAGGAGCACCATGCCATAGAGCAGGAGCGCAGAGCTCACTCCGCTTAGGACGAGGAACTTCATGCCGGACTCCGACGAGCGGCCGTCTCTCAGGAATGCGGCCATCGCCGCTAGCGGGAGCGCCGACAGCTCAAGGGAGATGTAGATGGAGATTAGATCGCGCGTGGATGCCATCAGCATCATGCCGGTGGTGGAAAACAGGAGCAGCGAATAGAACTCCGCGCGGAAGGTATCGAACTTCCGCACGTAGTCCGTCGACATCAGGATGACTATTGCGACAACGCCGATGAAGAAGAACTTGAAGAAAAGGCTGAATCGGTCGAGGGAGAGGCTGTTGGCGAAGACGCCGGTGTTCTCAACCGCGCCGTCGGGCTCAAGGCTGCCGAAGAGGGCAACGGTCAGGGCCAGCGGCACGACAAGCCCCACGAACGCCACGATTGCCGCGACGCCCCTGCGCGGGACAATGATGTCGACCAGGAGCACGACAAGGCCAAGGGCGGCCATGGCGGCTTCGGGCGATACCAGGAATAGATCGTGTAGTGTCATGTGGCTCTTCTTTACTTCATCGCCAGGTCTGAAGTCTGCTCAACGGTCGCGACAATCCGCTCAACGCCACTGGTGAAGAAATCGCTTATGATGGCCGGATACACGCCGACCGCGATGATAACGACGCCCAGCACCGCAAGCGGCACAAGCTCAAGCGGAGTGGCGTCCCGAATATGGTCAAAGTGGGGGTTCTTCGGCCCGAACATCGTCCGCTGCACCATCCACAGGATGTAGCCGGCGGTAATGACGACGCCGAACGCGGCCAGCGCAGTTGCCCAACCGAACACCGGTAACGTACCGAGGAAGACTAGAATTTCCGCCACGAAACCGCTGGTGCCGGGCAGCCCCAGAGAGGCCAGCCCCGCAAGGAGGAACGCGACCGCCACAATCGGCATCTTGGTGGCCAGGCCGCCAAGGTCCGGGATGTACCTCGTGTGCGCCTTTTCGTACACCAGGCCGACAACAAGGAACATCAGGCCGGTGATGGTGCCGTGCGTGAACATCTGCATCGCAGCGCCGGTCAGGCCAATGGGCGAGACGACGCCCGCGACGCCTGCGATGGAGGCGATTCCGATGAGGACGTACCCCATGTGGCTGATGCTGCTGTATGCGACCAGCCGCTTGAGGTCGGTCTGCTTGATAGTCACTACCGCGCCGTAGAGCACGTTGATAACGCCAAGTACCGCGAGGACGATTGCGGCGTCCACTATCACTTCTGGGAACATCCCTGCCCCAATGCGGATCATGCCGTACCCGCCCATCTTGAGCAGCACGCCGGCGAGCATCACGCTGACCGCCGTGGGAGCGTCTGTGTGGGCGTCAGGGAGCCATGTGTGTACGGGCCAGACCGGCAACTTCACCGCAAAGGCGACCATAATCAACGTGAATATGACTGCCGCGGGCATGAGCAGCGAGGCCTCAGCAATCTTCTGCTGCATGATGGTCATGTCCGACGTGCCGGTGGAAAAGATCAGTGCGAGAATGCCGACAAGCATGAACGCGCTGCCGAGGAAGGTAAAGATCAGGAACTTCATCGCGGAGTACTCTTTGCGCCCGCTCCCCCAGATGGAGATGAGGAAGAACATCGGGACCATCTCGAGCTCCCACATGAGGAAGAAGAGCACGAAGTCCAGCGAGACGAATACGCCCGTGACTGAAGCCTGGAGGATCAGCAGCCAGAAGAAGTACTCCCGAACCCTTGTCTTGACGTGCCACGAGGCGAAGACGGCGGCCATGCCCAGCAGGCCGTTCAGCAACACCAGCGGCGCGCTGAGACCGTCGACGCCGACGAAGTACTGGATGTTCAGCGATTCAATGGGTATCCAGTTGGTGAGCTTGTCAACGTGCTGGTACCCGCCATCGGAGAGCTTGTAGCCAACGAACACGGCAATGCTCAGCCCCAACTCGATGAGGGCGGTTGCGCCGGCGACCACGCGCACGGCGCGGTCGTTCTTCACCGCGATGGCGATGACCGCCGCCGCGATGATCGGCAGGAAGATAGTTATTGTGAGAAGGCCGGAGCCCGTAAACTCCACGGAGTTGCCTGACCCTTACCAGAAATAGGTCGCCAGGTATATGCCCAGCATCGCCAGAACGCCAACCGATATCACAAGGCCGTAACCCTGCAGCTGCCCTGTCTGCACGTGACCGATAAGCCCGCCGGCGTTGCGTCCGACCTTGTCGATGAATCGCACTGTGCCGTCGACGACGTTCTTGTCCGTCCAGTCCAGCGCATTCACAAGCCCGCGATAGAAGAGCTTGCGCACGATTATGTCTTCATACAGGGTGTCGAAATAATACTTGTTTAGCAGCACGGTGTAGACGGGCCGGAACGTGCTCGCCAGCTTTGATGGCGAAAGCGCCTTCTTCATGTACATCACGTAGGCGAGGGCGATACCGGCCACAGCCACCGCGGTTGATATGCCCGCAACCATGTAGTTAAAGTCCTCGGTCTCGGCGTGCAGGAAGTGCGAGAACCAGTGCTTGGGTATTGGGCCTATATCGGACCACACCGGGTTGACCAGGTAGCCGATGCCGACCGCCAGCACCGCCAGGACGATCATCGGAGCGACCATCGAGATGGGCGACTCCGCCAGGTGGACGTGGTGCTCCTGGTGTTCGTCCGCCTTGCCGTGCGCGTCATCGGTATGCCCGGCCGCATGCCCTGCGGACGGCGCCGCATGGGCGTGCACCTTCTTTTCAGCGTCCGCGCCACCGCGGAACTCGCCGTGGAAGGTCAGGAAGAGCGCTCGGAACATATAGAAGGCGGTCATGAAGGCCGCCGCGAGGCCCAGGTAGAAGACGAAGTGGCCGAGAGAATGTGACAGTATCTCGTCCTTGCTCCAGAAGCCGGAGAGCGGCGCAATGCCCGCCAGGCTCAGGCTGCCGATGAGGAACGTGATATAGGTCCACGGCATGTGCTTGCGGAGGCCGCCCATGAACCGCATGTCGAAGGTGCCGGCGGCGTGGTTGACGCTGCCGGAGCCCTGGAAGAGCAGGCACTTGAAGAAGGCGTGAGTGAACAGGTGGAAGATCGCCGCGCCGTACGCTCCCACGCCCAGGGCCATCATCATGTAGCCGAGCTGGCTCACAGTTGAATAGGCCAGCACGCGCTTGATGTCGTTGGCAACGAGGCCCATGGACGCCGCGAACACGGCAGTGAATCCGCCGATAATCGCAACGACCTGCATGGCGCTTTTGGACGCCTCGAAGAACTCGAAGAAGCGGCCGACCAGGAATACGCCTGCCGCCACCATGGTCGCTGCGTGGATGAGCGAGCTGACGGGCGTGGGACCCTCCATCGCGTCTGGCAGCCACGTGTGCAGAGGGAACTGGCCGGACTTGCCTACAGCCCCCATGAAGAAGCCGAGCGCCACCCACGTGCTTACGCTCGTCGCCAGCAGGCCGCCCTTGGCGGCCTCGTTGATGTCGTGAATGTTCAGGACGTTCATCCCGTTCACCGAGAAGACGTCCACCTGGGTGAACAGGTACAGGATGCCGAGCAGGAACCCGAAGTCGCCGAGACGAGTGACCAGGAAGGCCTTCTTCGCGGCCGCTGCAGCAGAAGGCTGGTGGTACCAGAAGCCGATCAGCAGGAAGGAACAGAGGCCAACAAGCTCCCAGAAGAAGAAGACCTGGATGATGTTGTCCGCAATCACCAGGCCGACCATTGACGCCGTGAAGAGCGACATGTAGGCGAAGTACCGGGCATAGCCGGGATCGCCCTTCATGTAGCCGGTGGAGTATATCTGCACGAGGAAGGAGACGCCCGTCACCACCACGAGCATGATGGCGGTCAGCGAGTCCAGGAGGATGCCAACCTCCAGGTTGAACGCGCCGATCTCCAGCCAGGGGTGGGGGTCGAACGGCAGCGCGGCGCCGTCATTGTCCACAACGCTCTTTAGCGCCCACAGGGACAGGCCGAACGCAACGCCGATAGCAAGAATAGTGACATACCCCGCCACCTGCGAATAGCGGTTGAAGAACGGCCGCACAATCAGGCCGTTCACGAGGAACGCGGCCAGCGGCAGGAGGAAGATAAGCAATGCGGCTGATTCGGGTATCATAGCTTCCTCAAAATCTCATCTGCGACGTGCTCGCGCCCCTTGGGCACGAAGATGCGGAACGGGACGCGCTCACCCCAGTTCAAGATGTCCCCTTCCGGCATTATCTTCGTAGGCAAGCCCTCGCCTTCGAGCGTGTTCTTCCACATCTCGGCGACCATGAGGTTGGGGGCTTTGCGGTATTCAATCCACATACTATGCCCTCTTAGTGCCTCATCCGGTTGGCGTCGGTGACGAACACCGTTTCGCGTTTGCGGAAGATCGCGATCAGAATCGCGACGCCCAGCGCCACCTCGGCGGCGGCGACTGTGATGATGAATATCGTGAAAATCTGGCCGGTCAGGAGCGTCCGAGCCACGTCCTCTGTCGGGATGGCCACGCCGGAAATGCCGCCGGGGACGATGTACCGCGACAGCGCAACGGCTGTGATGTTCACGGCATTGAACATGATCTCAAGGCTCATGAGCACCGTCACGGCATTGCGCTTGGTTAGCGCGCCGTACAGCCCAATGGCGAAGAGGACCGCCCCGACGATCAGGAAGCTCTGAAGTCCCATCTTCTCACCGCTCCCTGACGAGCGCGATCGCGCCGACTACAGCGGCCAGGAGGAGCACCGAGGCCACTTCAAATGCAAGAACGTAGTCGCGGAGCAGCAGCCCAGCAAGCTCCGGCACAGAGTTCGCGTATACCCCGTCGATTGCTGCGCCCGTCTCAGCCGAAATTCCCGCCGCGCCGGAAAGCTCATTCCACTCCGTCTGGGTGACGACGTAAGCCGTAGCGGCGAAGAAGAGAAGCACAAGCGCGAGCGCAGGCACCCTGAGGCGGTTGTAGGGGTTCCCCTGCTCCACGTCGCGCGTCATCATGATCGCGAAAAGCAGGAGCACAGCAATTGCGCCCACGTAGATGAGCACCTGCACCACCGCCAGGAACTCGGCGCGGAGCAGGACGAACATGCCTGCCACCGCGGCGAAAGAGGCGACCAGGAACAGGCCTGCCCTGAACAGGTCCCGGGTCTGCACGACAGCTATCGCGGAAATGATGCACGATATCGCGATCACCCAGAAAGCGATATCGATAATGATGTTCGATTCGACGCCTGAGCCGAGGGTCATAGTCTCTTGGCCCACTTCACTTCTTGCTTTTGCTCGCTGGGCTTTTCGTGCCGGCCCACATCTACGTACGTGGCTTCCTTGCCGGAGTGCGGGTTGTAGTCCTTCGCCTCGAGCTGCGGGCGGAACCAGTTGCTCGGCCGCTTGGGCTGTGTCCTCAGCCGGTTAACATCGATAACGAGGCCCGAGCGCGTGTACCTGCCCTCCTCGAAGCCGCTGCCCATGTGCAGCGCGTCGTACGGGCACGCCTCAACGCACAGGCCGCAAAACATGCAGCGGCCGATATCAATGTCGAAAACCTCAATCGCGTACTTCTCGCCCTCCTGAACGAACCTGCCGCTAGGATCGGTCACGATTCGGATGATGCCCAGCGGGCAGTACTTTGCGCAGCTTGCGCAGCCCGTACAGCGCTGCTCGTACCACGTGAACTCCTCGCCCCGAAAGCGCGGGTGCTGGGGCCAGCGGTCAGGCACCCATTCGAGCCCTATCGCAGACCTGACGGCCTTCGCGGGATTCTTTGCCGCGTAAGAGATTACGTTAGTGCTTGATGCCTTTGCAAGCTCAAACACGCTTATGCGGCGGTTGGGGTACTGGTGAGTCGTGAACATGCGGCCGGGCGTCACCGCGTTCTTGAGTGTGACTGCCAGCCCTTTGAATAGTCCAAGTCCGTACATGCTAGTCGGCCTCCGCGGCCATTCGGGCGAGAGGCGACGGCACCGGGACCGTGCGGTCGCGCTTCTGGCCTGACAGGTTGCCAATTACGTATATCGCAACGAAGGTGACAGGGATGTTAATCAGCGCCATGATGGCCTGGTCGCCCAGTGTGAGCGCTCCCACAGCGTCCTGAAGCACAAAGTACTCCACGGTAACGAGCGCCAGGTTGATCATGGAGAGCGGGAACAGGCCCTTCCAGGAGAAGGTCATGATCTGGTCTACCCGCAGGCGCGGCCACGTGGAGCGCGTCCACACGATAACGAACGCGAAGGCTACCACCTTGAGCACGAACCACCACGGGCCGGAAATGATCGGCCCCTTTGTGCCGCCCAGGAAGAGCACGGTCACAATCGCGCCGTTGGCCAGCGGGGCCATGAACTCCGCAAGCTGGAAGAGCGCGAACTTCATCCCGCTGTACTCTGTGTTGTACCCGGAACCGAGCTCCGATTCGGCCTCTATCATGTCGAACGGCGCGCGGCTCATCTCTGCGAGTGTGGCGGTGAAGAAGACGAAGAAGCCGAGCGGCATCACCAGGATGTAAGGCAGGTGCTGCCCCTGTACGATCCCGAGGGTAGACATGGTGCCGGAAAGGAGGACAACCGCCACGAGGCTCATCGCCATCGGCACTTCGTAGCTCACGAGCATCGCCACGCCGCGCATTGCGCCGAAGAGCGCGTACTTGTTGCGGGAGGCCCAGCCGGCCATGAAGACGCCGATAATGTGCATGCCGGTGACGGCGATGATGAAGACCAGCGCCACGTTCAGCGTGCCGAGGAACGACCCGTCGCCCAGCGGCAGCACCGAGACTGCGACCAGCACCGGGACCAGGAATACCACTGGGGAGATTGTGAAGACGATCTTGTCGGCCACGGTGGGCGCGATGTCTTCCTTCAGGATGAGCTTGATAATATCCGCGAAGGGCTGGAACATGCCGAACGGACCCCATCGGTTGGGACCGAGGCGCGACTGGAAGCGGCCGATTAGCCGGCGCTCGAATAGCGTGTATGCCGCCGTGGACATCACCATTGCGTTGATCACGACAAACGCAAGGATTCCGCCCGCGACGAGGTAAGCCATCCAATCGAGGCTTTCAGGCAGGAACCTGTCCGCTATGTCGTAGAGATTTCTGAAGCTCACTTGACCTCTCTCCCTAGCCCTCTCTCCGTCCACGGAGAGAGGAAACAGGGCCAACAGCCATGTGGAGCTCGCCTATCTGTCTACTTCGCCGAGCACGATGTCCGTGCTGCCGAAGATGATGATCATGTCCGCCATCTTCCAGCCCACCAGCATTTCCCTCAGCAGGCTCAGGTTGATCAGCGACGGGGCGCGTATCTTGCACCTGTAGGGAGAAATGCCGCCGTCGCTAACCAGGTAGAACCCCAGCTCGCCCTTGGGCGCTTCAACCGACGCGTAGGCGTCGCCGACCGGCGGGCGGATGAAGAACGGCCCCGGGGTCCTCGTGGGCCCCTCGGGGATCTGCTGAATACACTGCTTGATTATCTTGACGCTCTCCCGCATCTCAAGGATGCGGATGTAGTACCTGTCGTATGTGTCCCCGCGCGAGCCGATGGGTACATCGAACTCCATGCGGTCGTAGACCTCGTACGGGTTGGCCTTTCGCAGGTCCCACTTGACGCCGGAGGCCCGCAGGATGGGGCCTGAGAGGGACCCGTTGATCGCAGCCTCGGGCCTGATGATGCCGGCATTCTGAGTGCGCGCCAGGACGATCTCGTTGCCTGAGATAAGCTGGTCGAGCTCGTCGATATACATCGGCATGTCGCGCATAAGGATGTCCAGCGCGGGCCAGAACTCCCTGGGCGCGTCCTGGGTGACGCCGCCGGGACGCATGTAGCTCAGGGTCACGCGCGCGCCGCAGAGCATCTCAAAGAGGTCCAGGATGCGCTCGCGCTCGCGGAAAGCGTACATGAGCGGCGTTGCGAACGCGCCGAGCTCCTGCAGCAGGAAGCCCGTGGCGATCATGTGGCTGGCGATGCGCTGAAGCTCCGAGCATATGACGCGGAGATACTTCGCGCGCTCCGGGACGGGGATGCCGGCTAGCTTTTCGACTGCGCTCACATATGCCAGGTTGTTGGTCATGCTGGACACGTAGTCCAGGCGGTCCGTCAGCGTGACGATCTGCACGTAAGTGCGCTCTTCGGCCAGCTTCTCGGTGCCCCTGTGCAAATAGCCGAAGACGGGTTCGATATCGAGCACCAGCTCGCCGTCGAACTTGACGCGCAGCCTGAACACGCCGTGCGTGCTCGGGTGCTGCGGTCCAAGGTTGATTGTGATCGGCTCTGTGCGTATTGCCATTTAGCTAACACTATCGGTCGGACACGTGCTATCTCAGGAAGTCTTTCCTTAACGGGTGCCCTTCGAAGCCCTCCCAGAGGAGGATGCGCTTCATGTTGGGGTGACCGTCAAAGTGGATGCCCATGAGGTCCCAGACCTCGCGCTCCTGCAGGTCCGCGCCCTTCCACACGTCCATCACCGACGCCACGGCGGGCCGGTTGCGCCCGTAAAGGCGCGTCTTGAGGACGGCGTTGTGGTTCTTTCTGAGAGAGCGGAGGTGGTAGACCATCTCAAAATACTCGACGTAGTCGACGGCGCTGACCGCGACCAGGTAGTTGAAGTCCATCTCCTGGTCCGTCTTCAGGAAGCTTGCAACGGCGTGGACCGCGTCCGGCTTTACCCAGACGTCGGTCGCGCTCCAGTCGACGACGGCGGCTGGGTGCTCCTGCTTGATGCGCTCGGCGACTGCTGCGCCCGGCAGTTCTCTCGCCATTACCCCGCGGCCTTTCCGTTCTGTGGAGGGTGCTGGTCCTGGCGCAGGGGCGCTTCGTGCTGGCTGACGGCCGCCAGCTTGCCGCCTGTAACCGAGTAGCGCTTGATCTTCTCGTGCAGCTGCATGATGCCGTACAGCAGGGCGTCCGGCCTTGGAGGGCAGCCAGGGACGTACACGTCCACCGGGATTATGTGGTTCACGCCCGGGACGACAGCGTAAGACTCGTAGTAAGGGCCGCCGCTGGTGGCGCACACGCCCATGGATATCACCCACTTGGGCTCCGCCATCTGCCTGTACACCCGCTCAATGGCCGGGGCCATTTTCCAGGTCACGGTGCCAGCGACGATCATCAGGTCTGCCTGCCTCGGGGAGGCCCTGAAAGCCTCCATACCGAAGCGGGAAAGGTCGAACCTGCACATGGCGCTCGCCATCATTTCGAAGGCGCAGCAGGCCAGACCGAACGACAGGGGCCACACGGAGGCCTTTCGGCCCCAGTTGATCAGCGCGTCCACGGACGTAATCGCCAGGTTGCGCTTGAGGTCGTCAGGCACCTCTATCAAGGGGTCGGAGATCGGGTCTATGTTATGGGTCTTGAGGTAATTGATGTAGTCGCCCTCGGACCTGTCCAGCTCCCACGTTGTGTTGTGGAGCGGGATGCCGGCCGGGGAGGGCTTGAGGATTTCTGTAGACATGTGCGCCTACCTCCACTCCAGGGCGCCCTTGCGCCAGGCGTGCAGCCACCCAACCATGAGGATGCCGATGAAGATGGCCATCTCTATCAGCACGAAGGCGCCGAACTCGCGCGACATTACGCCGAAGCTGGCGGCCCACGGGAAGAGGAAGACCACTTCAATATCGAAGATTACGAAGATGAGAGCGAGGGTGTAGAAGCGGAAGTTGAACCGGCTCCAGACGCCGGAAAGCGTCTCGAAACCGCATTCGTAGATGCTCATCTTGACGGCGTCCGGCTTTTTGGGCCTGATCTTGACGATGGAGGCAGCCCATGAGGCCAGGAGCATTCCGGTGGGCACTGCGACGGCGAGGGCTATGAAGATAGCGATAAGCCCGTACTGACGAAAGTAGTCGTCCAGCATGACACTCTCTGCGCTCATGCCGGTAATGTAGCATAGTGCCCCTAGCTTGGCAAGTGAAGTTTGTCACAATGTCTTTGCTCAGTGATATTGTCAGTAGGTAACTGCTCAGTGAATATGTCAGTCCATGAGAGGACTACATTTGACCGAGCGAGAAGCGAAGAGAGCACAGATACTGAACCTTGTTCTGGAGGGGCG
>VGZY01000017.1 GCA_016872355.1 SAR202 cluster bacterium
AAGTGGCGCCAGGCTGCCATTAGGCAGCCTGGCGCTTACGCTCCGGCTTCGAAACATGCCTGACGGCGGATGCCGGGGCTAAAAATTCGCCCGAACATGACATCAATTTGAAGAGGCTCGTCCAAAATCCTCTCCTCCCGAGGTAACGCAAAGGTCTCCTAATGGAGAGGAGGAACAGCCTTCGATCAAAAGGCAACACCCTCTCTGTCGCCCAGAGCGGCGACATCTCCCCGTGAGGGGGAGAAAGGAAGAAGGATCACCCTCTCTGTCCCGCACGCCCAACTCCCAACTCCCAACTCACTACTCTCAACTCACCACTCACTACTCCCCTCTCCACCTCATCCTCCTCCGACGGCATGGACGATCTCCAGCGAGTCGCCGTCGCGCACTGTCACGGTTGGGAGCTCGTCGCGACGCAGGACGGCGCCGTTGTGGGCTATGGCCACGAGCTTCATGTTGATGTCCAGGGCGGCCAGGTACTCGAGCAGGGGCGTCTCGCGCGGGAGGTCGCGCTGTTTGCCGTTGACGGTGACGGTCACGGCTTTTGCCCCCTCACATGGCCTCTCGTGGAAGCAAGGTAGGCGGCCTGGATGCGATAGGCGATCTCGCGTGCGGAGTCCTTCGGGGATGGACTCTGGGTGATGGCGGTGATGACGGCCGCGCCGGACGCGCCCGCCGCGATGACATCGGCGACGTTCTGGGCGGTGATGCCGCCGATGGCCAGGAAGGAAGTGGCGACGCCGGCCCGGAGCTGCGCCAGCAGCCCGAGGCCCTGCGTGGGGCCATCCGGGTGCGTGCCTGACTCGAATATCGTCCCGGCGACGAGGAAGTCCGCGCCTTCGCTCTGCGCCGTTTGAGCGCTGCGCAGGCTGTGGACCGACTTGCCGATGAGCAGGCGGCCGGCAATCGCCCGCGCCGCCTGGACGGGCAGGCCCTCCTCGCCGAGCTGCACGCCGTCCGCGCCTGCGGCGAGGGCAACATCAAGCCTGTCGTTGACCATGAGCAGGGCTCTGCCCTGGGTCAACTGCCGCAGCCTGACGGCAAGGTCGTAGAGCTTTCGGGATGGGAGGTCCTTCTCCCTGAGCTGCACCATGTTCACGCCGCCTTCCACCGCCGCCGCCACAACGTCTTCAATAGGCCTCCCGAGGCTGCGGAGGCGGTCTGTAACAAGGCACAAGGCGGGAAGTGCGATCTGGCTCGTCAAGTATCAGCTCCGTGTTGCGTTTGCGGCCACTCCCGTCGTCGGGCTGCTGGCCACGGCCTCGGTGCGCCGCACTATGCGGCCCGCGATGAACGCCTTTCGCCCGGCCTCGACGCCCATTTTAAACGCTTCGCCCATGAGCGCCGGGTCCTTGGCCTGGGCGATGGCTGTATTCACCAGCACGGCTGAGGCCCCAAGCTCCATCACCTGAGCGGCCTCGGAGGGGACTGCCAGGCCGGCGTCCACCACTACGGGCACTTTTGACTCGGCGATAATCACCTTGATCTCATCAAGCGTGAGCACGCCCTGGCCGGACCCGATGGGCGAGCCGAGGGGCATGACTGTTGCACAGCCTATCTCTTCCAGGCGCAGTGCGAGTATCGGGTCAGCATGAATATATGGCAGCACGACGAAGCCGTCGGCGACGAGCCGCTTTGCCGCCTCGAACGTTCCGACGGGGTCAGGCAGGAGCGATTTCGGGAAGAACGGCTGGACTTCGAGCTTGATCCAGTTTGAGGCTGTGAGCTCCCTGGCCAGCTTCGCAGTGAAGACGGCCTCGTCGGCAGTCTTGCAGAGCGCCGTGTTCGGCAGGATGGTGTACTTCTTCCAGTCGAAGTAGTCCAGGATGCTCTTCTCGTTCGGTTTATCGAGGTTCAGTCGCCGGATGGCGACGGTAATGATCTCCGCGCCGGAGGCCTCAACGGATGCGACCATCTCCTCCATGCTGCGGTGGCGGCCTGTGCCGACCATAAGCCTCGATTTGAATTGCTTCCCTGCGATGACCAGAGGGTCGTTCATTCTTGCTCCCTGTCGTCACTCTTTTAATACGCACGCCGCGGCGCCGGACGAAACAATAAAGCCGCACGGCCAGGGCCGGCGGCTTTCGGAAGTTCCGGACTGGCGTGTCCCTGCGCCGGCATTACCCGGGTCAGGTTCTGGCGGTCGCCCCGAGCGGTCGGGGCCTCTCAGCCTGGCCATTGCCCAAGCTCCCAGCCTAATCCTAGTACTTATTCGCTTTTGCATAGCATAACACGCCCGCGCGGCGCGGAACAATTTTGCCTGATAGGGCGTCTACTCAGGTGTAACTGCAAATCTAATCGCAGGTGGGACTTATGATGCTCAAAAGGCTTGCGATCGCTGCGGCGTCCGTGGCGGCCATTGCCGCAGGATGCTCCGAAGGGGCGGGCGCGACGCCGACCGCGGCGATTACGCCCGCGACGCCCACGCCGACGGCCGCCGCAGCCCAACCGACAGCTAGCCCCACGGCCGTTTCCATGCCGTTCACTCCAGGGCCGGATGCGACGACGCTCCCGCCGGACCTCACGCCTAAGGGCGTAATGTCCCCTGAGCAGGCGAAGTCGCGCGCGGTCGAGCTCCTGTCCGTGGCCGCCCATGAGGTCAACGTTGTGCAGGGACCCAGGAACGCGGTCGCCGAGCTGACGTACTGGGGCGACTTCGCTCGGCGTTACGCGTCGGACGTGAACTTCGGCCCGGAGGCTGCGCCGTACGACCAGATGGTATGGTTCGTGGAGGCGGAGGGCGAGTGGCGCTCCGGCGGCATAGTGCCGCAGGGGTCGCGGACCACCTACCGGTACGCATCAGTCGCTTTGGACGCGAAGAACGGGACGCTGATGCACCGGAGCCACTACAATGAGCCGAAGCTCATAGGCCAATAGAGAGAAGTTGTCCGCCCCGATAGGACTCGGCCCCGATGGAAACGGGGCTCTTGCCAGTCAGTAGGCAGGGGCTCCGGTACTTCCGGTCGGAGGGCTCCTTCCAACTAGTAGGCAGGGGCTCCGTATTCCATCGGAGCAGATTACGCAGATTTCGCAGATTGTGTTGTGCGGCCTCCTTTGTCGCCCGGATGAGATTTGCAGCGCTATTGCATGGGCTTCAAACGGTCTCACTGTGATTCAGTGTAATCTGCGGTAGGGTTATTTACGTACTACATAGTGCAACTCTGGTCGCGGAGGTATGTTCACCATGACTGTCACAGCTCTGCGAACTGCCTTGATTGCCGCCATAGTGGTCCTGGCCTTCGCATTGGCTGCGTGTGCCGGGACCGAGACGGAAGAGCGGCAGATGCCGGCGCCCGCTTTGCCCGGTAACGCGGGCAACCCGGGCTCAGCTGGGTCATCAGGTATGGACCGTGTTCCGGTCCCTCAGCCGTCTGCCCCGACTTCGCCGCAGCAGCCCGCCCCTCCTTCGGGCGGTCCAGGCGGGGAGCAGGCGGAGACGCCGGCGGACACCGGCACGGAAGAGGCGATTGCCAGCCTGGTTGCGCAGCAGCGCATTATCGTCCGCACCGTGGACATGACCAGCGTGGTGGAAAATGTGGCTGCAAGCGTGGACGCTGTCAGCCGCGTCGCCGTAGAGAATGGTGGATGGGTGGTCTCATCCAACCGTGCGGAGGAGCACCAGGCCACAATCTCTATACGCGTCCCGGCGGACAGGCTGGATGCTGCCGTGCTCCGCCTTCGCCATCTCGCCGTTGAGGTCAAGTCGGAGCAGTCCACGAGCAAAGACGTCACCGACGAGTACGTGGACCTGACGGCGCGCCTCAAGAACCTCCAGGCGACCGAGCAGGCCCTGCGAGACCTGCTCGCCCGGGCTGCGGACGTGGAAGACGCGCTCAGGGTGCAGCAGACGCTCACGCAGATCCAGGGCGAGGTTGAGAGCCTGCAGGGTCGAATCCAGTTCCTGGAGACGACCGCGGCGTTTTCGCTTATCAACCTGCGGCTGGAGCTTGAAGCGGCGACGATGCCCGTAGACGCCGGCACAGACCGGACGGCGGGAGTCGGCGACGGCATCCGCTTCCGCGCCACGTTCACACCGCCCCCGGGCATCGACAGCTATCGCGTTACCTGGGACTTCGGCGACGGCACGCCCGAGGCGATCTCCGACCGGACCACGCCGACGGAGTTTGAGGGGCAGCGGGCGACCGCGACGATGACGCACAACTACAACGACGAGCGCGATTCGCCGTTCATCGCGACCATCAAGATCACCGGCACCGGCGAAGCAGGCATCGTCGAGGGCGAGGACACGATCATCGTCACCGTCACGCGCGTGCCGAAGATCGAAGTGTTCCCGGGCGAGGGGAAGAACGTCGAGGCCGGCGATGAAGTGCAGTTTACATGGTCGTTCACGCGTCCGGACGGACTGCGCAGCGTCCGGCACCGCTGGGAGTTTGGGGACGGCTCCGCTCCCGCGACAGGGGACCTGGCGGACGGCGTCACGAGCATGGTCACGACCCATGTATATCTGAACCACCGGCCGGTGCCGTACACGGCCACCGTGACGGTTTCAGCGGAGAGCGACGCCGGGCCGATTGAGACATCCGGGATAGTCAATGTGCGCGTGCTGGAGCCGCAGGGCTGGGTGATCGGCGGGTGGGATGCGGAGAACCAGCTCAAACTGGCCGTGCAGGCGCTGTCCGGCTTCGGCCAGGTAATCGCGTCGCTGCTCATCTGGGTTGCGGTATTCAGCCTGATCTGGGTGCCGGTAGTCCTGGCAGTAGTGATCTTCCGCTCGCGCCTGAAGGGGCTGGGCCGGACGAAGCCGCGGGGAAACCTTCCCCCACCTGTACCGCCGCAGGCGTAGGAGAAGGACGGGAGTAGTTGGTAGTAGGTAGTAAGTAGTTGGCCAGACAAAAGGGCCGACTGACTGACAACCACATGCTGCTCCCGGTCTCCCACTTCATAATTCATCCTTCATAATTCATAATTCTCTTCATCCCGCCCAAGGAGCTCTCTCCTGATGACCGTTACCCGTCACTTCACCGCCACCGGCTACATGGTCCACAACGGCCGGGTGGCGCTTCACTGGCACAAGAAGGTCAAGACGTGGCTGCCGGCAGGCGGCCACATTGAGGAGAACGAAGACCCCGTACAGGCCGTCCGGCGCGAGATACATGAGGAGACCGGCATCGAGGCGGAGGTCCTGCCGTACAGCCCCCAGTTCAAAATCTCCTACCCAACGCAGGTCACCGCGCCTTTCACCATCATGGTCGAGGACATCCACGACCCCGTGCGCGGCTTCCACCAGCACATAGACCTCATCTACGTCTGCCGCCCCCTCGGCGAGCCCGGCCCCCTCGCCCCCGGCTGGCAGTGGATAACCAAGGAGCAGCTGACCAGCGGCGCCGAGCTCCTCCGCGAGGACGGCGTCCGCATCGCGCCCACCGAGGAGATACGCGTCATCGCGCCGTACGCGATAGAGCTGGCGGAGCGATTGGCGGGGGTGCAGGGGTGGGGTGGGGGATTTGACAAGAATTCGAACATTTGATATAAACCCATAGTTGATGGCTTTTCCATAGCGTGATCGTCTAGTGGTAGGACAGCCGCCTTACAAGCGGTTTACGTGGGTTCGAATCCCACTCGCGAAAGTTCTCGAGGGACGACATGCATTTTCCATGTCGTCCCTCTCTTTTTACGGCTTGACCTCCGTTGTTGCGGTGTGCTAGCTTGTCTCATCACAGTTACGAATTCAGTAATTTGCGTTGACGGGGAGTAGTAGCGGTCTGCAGGGCCATAGAGAGCCGGGGATGGTGGAATCCCGGCGCACCTCAACCGCGAACTCGCCCCCGAGCATCTTGCCCGAACGTGGCCGTCGGCTGTTGGGTCTTCACCGACTACCAACTACTTACTACCGACTACCGCTTCAAGGCAGGACGGCATGGCGCCGTTAACGCCGTTGAGCGGGCCGCTCCCGGTGTTTATCGGGAAGGCAATCAGGGTGGTACCGCGGGACACAACGAAATACGGTCCCGTCCCTTTGTGGGGCGGGACTTTTTGTTTTTGGGGATAGGAGAAAACCATGGCGGTGGCGTGCTGGCCTGTAGGGCCGGCGCCGACCTCTCTCCCCCTAACCCCCTCTCTCCGACTTCAGAGAGAGGGGGGACCGATCCCTGAGGGCTACCGCCCTCAGACTCTCTTCGGGCCTGCGGCCCGCTTCGGGCATTGCCGAGCCTATGCTCAATTTGACTCCGGGGAGGCGCCGGGTTGGGTGCCTTACCCCCTCTCTCTGAAATCGGAGAGAGGGATGGGGAGAGAGGTCTCTTAAGGCTGGCCCACAGTCGGCTTAATGGAGTTTTTGGTCTTAGGGGATCTCGTGAGACAGCAGCCTGAAAAGAACGCGGAATGGCGCACTGCTCCTAGCCTGTGGGACAAGCTCCGGCCCGTCGCCCTGGGAATGCGCTCGGCCTCGACGGCCGCGGAAGACGCCCTCTGGCAGCGGCTACGCAACCGCCGCCTCGATGGCCTCCGCTTCCGGAGACAGCACTCCATCGACCGGTTCATAGTGGACTTCTACAGCCCAGAGGCGAAACTGGTCCTGGAGATAGACGGCCCTATTCACGACACACAGCAAGAGCAAGACGAGATCAGGCAAGACATACTCGAAAGCCTCGGCTTCACCATCCTGAGGTTCACCAACGAGGACGTTCTCGAAAACATAGACGCAGTTCTCAAAAAGATAAGCGAGGCCGCCCAAGATTTATTGTCCGAAAAGCCCTGACGTCGGGCCAAAGGCCCGACGCGGGAGTCTGAGGGCGAAGCCCTCAGGGATTTACCCCCTCTCTCTCTGAAGTCGGAGAGAGAGGGCTGGGGTGAGAGAGGTCTCTTCCGCCCTCGCCCACAGTCGCGGTCACTCAACACACGATCGGAGCATCCATGACAACCACATCACGCAGCACAGAGCTACGCTACAGCCCCGCGGAGATTGAGGCCAAGTGGCGCGAGCGGTGGGCGAAGGACAGGCTCTACGCGGTGCGCGACGACGATCCGCGCCCCAAGTGGTACGAGATGACGATGTTCCCGTACCCCTCCGGCGATATTCACATGGGCCACTGGTACGCCATGGCCCCTTCGGACGCGCATGCACGGTTTCGCCGGATGCAGGGCTACAACGTGCTGCACCCCATGGGCTTCGATGCGTTCGGCCTGCCGGCGGAGAACGCCGCGATCAAGCGCGGCGTCCACCCGTTCACCTGGACGATGGCGAACATCGAGAAGATGCGCGGCCAGCTAAAGACCATGGGCACCATCTACGACTGGGACCGCGAGGTAGTGACCTGCACCCCGGAGTATTACCGCTGGAACCAGTGGCTCTTCCTGCAGTTCTACAAGGCCGGGCTGGCTTACCGCGCTTTCGCGCCCGCCAACTGGTGCCCTTCGTGCAACACCGTCCTCGCCAACGAGCAGGTGACGGACGACGGCAAGTGCGAGCGCTGCGGCACCGTTGTCACGCGCCGCGAGCTGAACCAGTGGTTCTTCCGCATCACGAAGTACGCCGAAGAGCTGCTCGACCACTCAAAAATAGAGTGGCCCGAGAAGATCAACCTGATGCAGACGAACTGGATTGGCCGCAGTACGGGCGTCAGGATCGATTTCGATCTGGAGAAGGGGTACGGCCCCGATTCGCCGGGCTCCTACGGGGTTCAGAGCAAAGTACAGGGTACGGGGGACGGTGAAATCCAGACGAAGCTGACGACCTTCACGACGCGCATAGACACGATCTACGGAGTCACGTTTGTCGTCATTGCCCCGGAGCACCCGCTGGTGCCGAAGCTGACGACCGCCGAGAACCGCGCCGCGGTGGAGGCTTACATCGAGCAGGCGCGGCGACAGACGGAGGTGGACCGCATGTCCACTGAGAAGGAGAAGACGGGCGTCCCCACCGGCTCGTTCGCCGTCAACAAGCTCACCGGCGAGCGCGTTCCGATCCTCGTCGGCGACTACGTCCTGCTGACGTATGGCACGGGCGTGGTCATGGCCGTGCCGGCGCACGACCAGCGCGACTTCCAGTTCGCGAAGAAGTACGGGTTGCCGGTGAAGGTCGTCATCGCCCCGCCGGAAGCCTCACCCTCACCTGTCGCTAACGCGACATCCTCTCCCGTCGAGGGAGAGGAAAAAATTGAGCTGACGGAGGCGTTCACCGGCGTCGGCACAATGGTCGCCTCTGGCCAGTTCAACGGCCTGAAGAGCGACGTTGCGAAAGAGCAGATCGCCGAGTACGTGGAGTCGAAGGGCTGGGGCAAGCGCACCGTGCAATACCGCATGCGCGACTGGCTCATTTCGCGCCAGCGCTACTGGGGCACGCCCATCCCAATCATCTATTGCCCGGACTGCGGCGAGCAGCCCGTGCCGGACAGGGACCTGCCCGTCGTGCTGCCCCAGGACGCGGAGTTCAGGCCGACGGGGGAATCACCGCTCGCGCTGCACCAGGGCTTCGTCAACACGAAGTGCCCGAAATGCGGCAAGGCCGCCAGGCGCGAGACGGACACGATGGACACGTTCGTTGACTCGTCGTGGTACCAGATGCGCTACACGAGTCCGCACTTCGCAGGCGGCCCGTTCGATCCGAAGGCGATCAAGAAGTGGAATCCCGTGGACCAGTACACGGGAGGCGCCGAGCACGCAGTGATGCACCTGCTCTACGCGCGCTTCTTCAACAAGGCGATGCGGGACCTTGGGCTGATCGACTTCGACGAGCCGTTCGTCCGCCTCTTCAACCAGGGCCACATCCTCTCCAAGGGCGAGAAGATGAGCAAGTCGCGCGGGAACGTCGTCGCGCCGGACGAGTTCGTGAACGTCTACGGTGCGGACGTCGTCCGCTGCTACCTTATGTTCCTTGGCCCGTGGGACATGGGCGGCGAGTGGAACGAGGGGGGCGTCAACGGCATGGCGCGTTGGATGAACCGCGTGTGGGAGATTGCCTCGCGCGACCCGGCGGAGCTGGACGCCGCGCCGGTGGACGAGACGGCAGTGCGCGAGCTGCAGCGCTCAACGCACAAGACGGTAAGGCATGTCACGGACGACCTGGCGAAGTTCAAGTTCAACACGTCGCTGGCCGCGCTGATGTCGCTCACGAACACGATGAACGCGGCGTGGGAGAAGGGTACGGGGGACGGGGTACGGAGGACGGGGGAAGGCGGCGAAGGGGCAAAGGGGGTACGGAGCGCCGGGGCCTCAGGCGGGGGCTCGGTAGGGTCTGCCGCCTGGCGGGACTCGGTGGAGAAGCTGCTGGTGCTGCTTGCGCCGATGGCGCCGCATATGGCGGAGGAGATGTGGGAGCGCACCGGCCACGCCTACAGCATCCACAACCAGCCGCAGCCGGTGTCGGACGCCGCGCTGGCGGCGGACGACGTGATCACGCTGGTCGTCCAGGTCAACGGCAAGGTGCGCGACAGGCTCGACGTGCCGGTGGGCGTGACGGAGGCGGAGGCGCGCAAGATCGCGCTGGAGAGCACGCGCATCCAGGCGCACCTGGAAGGCAAGCAGGTAGCCAAGTTCATTTACGTGCCAGGCAAGCTGGTGAACATTGTGGTGAGGTAGGGGGTGGGCGTCATTCTTGGAGTGTCCTCTGCCTAGTCCATTCGCAGGTAGCGCAAGCCTTATCGTTATGCGATATTAAAGTTGTCCCAAGGAATTGAGCCACACGATTCAGACGCAGCAGCGCAAGATCCGGGAAACTGGAGTATTCACTGAGGCAACTGGAACGAGGGCAAGGTCCCTTGGGACACCTGTTTTTGATGCAGTGAGGGGGCAGTCACATTTGACTGCCCCCTCACTGTGTTTGCTGGGAGTCTGCCGCTTCAGGATACTGAGACGAAGGTTGCGGAGGACTGTGAAGGCGGGATTGGCAGGCCGTCGTCCTGCAGCCCTTTGACATGCATCTCAATGGCCCTATGCATATTTCGCTCAGCCTCGCGGCGGGTCCTCCCAGTGGCGACACAGCCTGGAAGGTCAGGCGAGTATGAGGAGAAGTATTTATCTGCTTTCTCAGTGACGATAAGGAAACGATGCATTCCTGGTGTTCCTTTTAGGCCACTTTGCGTCTATTCGGTATCGCGCTTAGCGGCTCTTGGCCGCTAGCCCGAACAGCTTCCTCAACTTCGCGTTAACCTCGGCCTCGTTGCTCACAGGAATTAAGCCAAGCTCGCGCTGGACACCGGATGTGGAGATCGTCATAAGGCGGTGCAGGCGAACCGTAGACGGCACTTTCAGCCCGGAGACTTCGTTGCCTGGCATGTGAGGGTCGATAAATATATCGGATGGCTGTGGGTCTGGCGGGGCTTTGCTGGTGATGAACGCCACGACGATGTGAGAGTTGGCGCCGATAGGCCGGGTAAGGCATAGTGCGGGTCGGACCTTGTTTGCGGCAAGGTCATCGAACGGGAACGGCAGCAGGACGATCTTACCCTTCATGTGATACAAGTTTGCCGTCAGCCAGAGAGTAGATGTCTTCCTCGGGATCGTTGAGGAACTCGAAGGCGGGGTTGTTAGTGACGGCCTGTAGCCACTCTAATTCGGATATATCTTCGTACCCCGCAGGCAGCACTATGACCCGCACGCGGCCTTCGCCGAGCTCGGTAATCGGCTCGTCCAGGTGGAGGTTGCCGTTTTGGTCAACCGTTCCAGACGCTTCAACTGCGCGGACTGAGGACTTCATCCTGGGTCTCCCGGAGCTCGATGTTTAATTGATAGCCCAATCGCGGGCAAATTACAAGTCTCTGCACGTCGGCCTAGTCCGTCCGCAGGTAGCGCAGCGCTTCCAGGTATGCGATATTAAAGTTGTCCCAAGGAACTGAGCGGACATCACAGTTACAGCAGAAGCGTATTGGGAAACCGAGAGCATCTGAAGTAGGTGAGATGATCGCAAGGTCTCTTGGGACACTTGCTTTTAGAAGGGCCCCGCCGTCGGGGCCCCTCTCTTTTTTGCCGCCGGACCGGCCTGCGTGCCGCCACGCCTTCCTCCAAACTTGCGCCTGTGATGTCCACGGCAGATAATGGGGAACTGTCCGGTATCCGGACGCATCCCCGTTGAGTGGACTCCGCCCATGCGATTTGCCTTTCGGTCCGGTCGCGTAGCCAGGGCGCTCCTGCTTCCGGCCGCAATTCTTGTGCTCTCAATCGTGGCCTGCTCCGGCGACGAGTCGCCGGCCGCGCCGAACGGAACCGCCATGGTCGCGCATATCTCCGCCGGGCAGGTGGAGGCGGGAGCGCCGGTGGTCAGGTTCACCGACGCAGGCTTTGAGCCGAAGCGGCTGGATGTGACCGCCGGGCAGGCGGTCTGGTTTGTGAACGATTCCTCGAAGAAGCTCTGGCCTGCATCGAGCATCCATCCCACTCACCAGATATACCCGGAGTTCGATGCGAAGGACACGGTGCCGCCCGGCAGCGCGTGGTCGTTCACGTTCGACAAGCCCGGGTTCTGGCGCTACCACAACCACATGGCCCCGGAGAAGGGCGCGCTGGTTGTCGTCACTGGCGGCGAGGAGTTTGCGCCCGAGCCGCTGGTGATCAATTCCGCAAACCTTAACTTCGAGCCGGCCGGCAACATCTCGCTCAAAGACTATGTTGCGCTGTTCAAGGACGACGTGCTGCTCCATAACTACCTGGAAAAGTACGGCCCCGCGCAGGTGACGACGATGCTGTTCGAGTACGCCTCGGAGCGCAACGTGCTCTGTCACGACCGTGCCCACCAGCTTGGCCACATAGCGTACGCGATGTACGGCGCGTCCGCCTTCGCGCTTACCGGCCACGAGTGCGAGGCGGGGGCGTACCACGGCGCGACCGAGGCGCTGTTCCGGGACAGGGGAACGGTGAACCTGAAGGCGGACGTGGAGACGCTCTGCAACTCGGCGACCTCGTACTTCAACAAGCTCAACTGCCTGCACGGTGTGGGACACGGCCTGATGGCGTGGACAAGCTACGAGCTTTACGACGCGCTGGGCCTGTGCGACCAGCTCGGCGAGGACCGGGACCGGCGGGCGTGCTATTCCGGCATTTTCATGGAAAACGTCGTGGGCGGCCTTGCGGCGAATATGGGTCACACATCGGATTACATCTCGGACGACCCGCACTTCCCGTGCGACGCCGTCGGCGAGCAGTACCTGGGCCCCTGCTACCTGTACCAGACAACGCGCATGCTGGGCCTATTCAAATACAACTATGGCAAGGTTGCCGAGGCCTGCGCGGAGACACCCAACATCGTCCACCACGAGTGCTTCGAGAGCTACGGGCGGGACATCGCAGCTGTTACGCTTGGAGAGCCGGCGAAGGCGCTCAAGATGTGCCAGGACACGGTGGAGGACCAAACGAGCACGGTGTACTGCGTGCAGGGCGCGGTGCAGGCCCGCTTCTGGGAGGTGGAGCGCGCGCCTGAGGCGCTCGAGATGTGCCACATCGCGGATGTGCTGGACGAGAAGCGCGGGTGTTACACGATGATCGTGCTGCGTGCAAAAGAGCTGTATTCGCGCCAGGCGGACTTCTGGGATTTCTGCGCGAAGGTGGAAGAGCCGTGGGCATCGTGGTGCAAGCGCCAGCAAGTCGTGGAGAGCGGAACCTGAAGGCAAATTATGAATTATGAAGTATGAATGATGAAGGTCCGATCCGAGGCCTTCACTTCATAATTCATAATTCATAATTTTCTTTCCCGGAGACTTACATGAGAGCGGCTATCATTGGTTGCGGGCACGCGGGCAGGGGACACGCGGAGGACGCGAAGCGCGCGGCCTTGGAGATCGTCGGCTTCTGCGACATTATTGAGGCTTCGGCGGAGAAGCTATGCGCCGATTACGGCGGAAAGTACGCCACCACAGACCCCGAAAAGGTCATGAAGGACAAGTCGATAGACATCGTCTTCATCGCCACGCACCACGACGCGCATAAGCCTATGGCGCTGGCCGCCGCCAGGGCGGGCAAGCACATCTTGCTTGAGAAGCCGATGACCGTAACCAAACGAGACGCGATAGAGGTCGCCGAGGCCGTCAAGAAGGCGGGAGTGAAGCTCGCGATCAATTACAAGTTCAGGCTGTCCCCGGCGGTGCTCAAGGTGAAGGAGCTCATCAAGAGCCCGCGCGTCAGCCACGGCCAGCTCGCGATGTCCGACAGCCGCCCAGGCGCAAGCCGCTGGATCTGGCACGGCGACGACGGAGGCGGGCTGCTTATCAGCACGGCGGCGCACACCGTGGACATCCTGTCATACCTGATGGACTCGGACGCCGAGCGCGTCTACGCAGAGGGGCGACTTTTTGAGCCGGAAGGCAAGGGCACGCACGGCTATCCGGACGGGGTAGTGGGCACCATCCTCTGGAAGAGCGGCGGCATCTCCACCTTCATCAGCGCCGACCAGGGCCAGAACGACTTTCTCTCAAAGTGGTTCGTAACTCTCTACGACGGCACGCGCAGCGCCTCCATCCACGCCCACATGGGCCGCGCCGAGCTCGGCGGCTGCGAGATCACGCACCTGGACAACAAGGTGCTGCCCGCGGAGAAGGTCAAAGAGTCCATAATCCTCACCAACCTCCTCAAAGCCATTAAGACCAACGGCGACACCGTCTGCAACGTCCGCGACGGCGTCCGCACCGTAGCCATCTGCAACGCCCTGGACGAGTCCGCCAAGACCGGCAAGCCGGTGAGGGTGACGGTTTAGAGTAAAATGACGATGTAGGTCCAAAGACGGAGAACTGCGCCACGAACATCAAGGAAAAACTTTCGGAGCAAATCGGATCGATGACCGATGCCGAGCTCGAAATGGTCTCGGAGTACGTTGCCTACGTGAAGCACCAGGCGCGGCGCGGTGCCGAGCCGATGGACCCGGCGCAGCTGGCCTCCCTTTACGCAGAGTTCTCCAAAGAGGATTCCGAGCTGGCGGAGGCGGGTTTGAGTGACTATTCCAAGAGACTCAGGCGAGAGGACGCTAATTGACCGCCAAACGCGGGGAGGTTTGGGTGCCGGACCTCGACCCGATTCGAGGCTCTGAACAGGCGGGAACTCGGCCAGTCTTGATAATACAGAACAACCTGATCAGCAGGCATACGACCACAGTAATTGCAGTACCGCTGACGACAAACTTGCGATGTGCTCCATTGCCCTCCTCGGTCATGATTCCCATCGGCGAGGCCGGGTTGAGAAGTGACTCGGTGGCTCTTTGTAACCAGATACGGGCGATTGACTCATCTCGGCTGACAACCCGGTTGGGCGTGGTCACGCAGAACACACTTACCGCCATCGATGAGTGCATTCTCTTTACAACAGGTATGGACCGCAAACAATAAACCGGCCTTCCCCGCCTTTCGCACCGCAAATCCCATTTATACCCCGCATATACACAGGCATTGAGAATATCCGTTCGCTCGGCTACAATGGGCCGCATCCGGCATGCCGGGGCTGATGTGCTGCGCGGTGGGAGAGCCTGCCGGAAGTTTCGCGGTCGTCGCGCGGCGGGTTACTGTACGGGCTCCCGTGCGTCTCCAACACACGGGAGGGTTCCCCAAAATGTCACAGCTCCGGCGTCTGCTCGGCTTCCGTTCCCCCATCCTCATCGCCGTCCTTGCTCTCTGCGCTTTCTTCAGCATGGCGGCAGGGTGCGTTCCGACTATCGCCGAAGACGATAGCTACATCGTCGAGGTCGGCGGCTCCGTCACCATCAACCCCCTGTGGAACGACATGCTGAACGAAGGTAATCTTCTCTTCCCATGCTCGCCGGAAGGGTACTCAATATCCGTCACCTCTATGCCCGATATCGGTAACCTCACCCAAAATGGCAATGAGCTCGTTTACACCGCTCCGAGCAGGGTCGGGCCCATCGGCCACTATGTCGCCTTTATCGAATATGAGATCGTCCATGCCGACGACGATGCAGGCAAATTTTGCGGGGGCGGCTCCACAGCGTGGGTGGACATCGAAGCCGGCGACTCGCTCCCGCCGGTGCGCGCCGTCCGCGATAGATACAGCGTGGTCCAAGGGGAGGCTTTTTCCCGGTCCGCGGCAGAGGGTGTAACCTCCAACGACAGGATCTCTGGCATTCTCGATTACGATGTCGCCATTGACGGCACTTATGCAGGGATCGGCGATCTGGACCTCTGGTCGGACGGCGCCTTCACTTACACTCCGGCCCCCGGGTTCATAGGCTTCGACAATTTCCGGTACCTGATCATGCAGGACGGTGATGTGTTGTGTGAAGGCCGGATCATATTTGATGTCTCACCCTCCAGCGCTCCCCTGGCTGTGGACGACGAGTTCGCCCTTACCGGCAGCAGGTCCCCACTTGAGGTGCTGGCGCCGGGCGTGCTGGGCAATGACCCGGTAGCCGCGGAGCTTGGTGTGACCGCGCTGCTGAGAACAATGCCGGCAAACGGGGATGTGACCCTGGAGCCCGACGGCAGCTTCACTTACTACCCTGACTCCGGCTTCACCCGGGTGGATACGTTCGCCTATGCGGCCTCAAATACATACTACCCGGGCCTGGAGACCTTTGAGACGGACCCGGGCTGGGGCGTCGTGACCATCAAGGTGCTGGGACCGCTGACCGCCGCGGACGACCGGTACGTCGTGCTTGCCGGTGAACCGCTCGTGAGGACGGCGGCGAACGGCGTGCTATTCAACGACGACGAGCCGTCCGGCCTCCCGCTCACTGTAATCCCGTTGGCCCCCCCGTCCGGCAGCCTGACCCTGAACACGGACGGCAGCTTCACCTATCAGAGCGCAGAAGCCGGCAACGTCACCACCACCTACGACTCATTCACCTATAGTGTGACCAACGGTGAGGATGCGTCCGACCCGGCCGTTGTCACAATCGAAATCCTTCCGAACCCCGCGCCTCGCGCGTCCGAGGACTTCTTCAGCGTGGGCGAAGGCGACGTCCTGTTTGCCAATCCCAACGGCGTGCTGCTGAACGACGACGACGTGTACGGCATCCCGCTTTTCGCAGAGCTGATCTCGGGCACGCAGCACGGCGAGCTGACCTTCAGGAGCAACGGGACGTTCGATTACGAGCCGGACGCCGGGTTTACCGGCAACGACACCTTCACATACCGGGCGAAGCGCCCTGGCAGCACGATCCATTCCGAGCCGGCCACCACAACAATACAGGTAATCCCGGCGGGCGGGTTCGATGCTCTTCCTTCCGTCCCCGGCGCAACCGCGCGGGCCTCATCGGTCTTGCGATGGCCCTTGGGGTGGGGCGTTCTTCGTCCGCCGGCGGGCGAACATCAAGTCGAGATAATAGACAGCTCCGCTTGGCGGCAAGATCAGGAAATGAAGAGGCCTCTGGGGTAACCCGGAGGCCTCTTTCACGTGTTCTTCACCACTCGTTGGTCCTTCTTCACGCCCGCTTTATCCCTCATCCATAGACTGGTTTCAAATCTGCTCCCCAAGGGCGGAGGAATTTTCAACCGGAGAAATGGACCGTGAAGACACCACACCCAGTACGATATGGTCCCCAGCTGATTGGCGCTGTCGGACTGACCTCGCTTCTGATTGCCGCTGCATGTAACGACAAGCCCGCGGCGCAACAGCCAACGCAGCCAGCGGCTACCGCCACGACTCACCCGGCGGCGCACACGGCGGTCCCCGCCGCCAGCCCCACAATGACGTCCCAGCAAATGTCCGACATGATGGACGCCGAGTACATGGCCGGCGTGAACGCCTTCCCTGCGAAGACGGAGGCCCTGGGTAACCAGCTCATGGTGCCGGTTATGGACGGCGACGTGAAGGTCTACGATATTACGGCGGACGAGATACGCTGGGAGGTTGAGCCCGGGAAGTTCCGCGACGGCACGGCCTACAACGGGCAGATACCCGGGCCCCAGATACGCGTGAACCAGGGCGACCGTGTCCGCATTTTCCTCCACAACAAGCTGGAAGAGTCCACACCAATACACTTCCATGGTGTGAAGGTCCCGAACAGCATGGACGGCGTGCCGGGCATCACGCAGCCGCTCGTCAAGCCCGGGGAGTCGTTCACATACGAGTTCACCGTGACTCACACCGGCACTCACATGTACCACTCGCACATGAACGGCGCGAACCAGATCTCGGGCGGGCTCATGGGCGCGTTCATCATCTCTTCTGACCAGGACCCGCTTGCGGCGCACGAGGAGCTGATGGTCGTGAACGACGGCCCGCTGGGCTACACGTTGAACGGCAAGGGGTTCCCCGCCACCCAGCCGATCGTCGCGAAACTGGGCTCAGAGGTCCGCATCCGCTACATGAACGAGGGTCTGCAGATCCACCCGATGCACCTGCACGGCATGAACCAGACGGTCATCGCGAAGGACGGTATTCTGCTGAAGGACCCTTATGAGGTCAATACGCTGCTGGTGGCCCCTGGCGAGACGTTCGATGTGATCGTCAAGGCGACGGAGCCGGGCGTGTGGGCGTACCACTGCCACATCCTCTCGCACGCGGAGGGCCAGCACGGCATGTTCGGCATGGTCACGGCATTCGTCGTGACGGAGTAGGCCTTCCTCACTCCGGCGGCCCCGTCGTCGGCTCGTAACGGTATTTGCGCAGGCCGGGCATGAGGAACCATATCGCGCCCACGACGCCGATGGACACGAAGCCGCCGATGACCATGGTGGCGCCCGCGCCGATGATCGCGCTCAGGAACCCCACCTCCACCTGGCCAACGTTGTTGGCCCCCTGGGCCGCGAAGGTGTGGGCGCTGCTCGTGCGTCCTAATAACTTGTCCGGCGTCGTGAGCTGCACAATTGCCTGGCGCATTGTCATGCTCACGGCGTCGGTCAGGCCCAGCCCAGCGACGATCAGCAATCCCAGAGGCAGGTAGTGGACGAGTCCGAAGGCGATCAGGAGCACGGCGTAGACGCCCGAACAGACGATCACCAGCAGCCCCTTGCGGGCGAAGCGGCCGGTATAGAAGACGAGCATCGTCCCCAGGATAGCGCCGACGGAGTTGGCGGTGTTCAGCATGCCCGTGCCGCTGGCGCCCATGCCGTATAGCTGGTCCGCGAAGATCGGGAATAGCTGGCGGTAGAAGCTGACGACCGTCACGCCGATATCCAGCAGGTACAGGCCCGGCAGCAGCTGGTGTCCCATCACGAAGCCGAATCCCTCCTTCAGCGCGCTTACGGTCGTGCGCTTCAGCATCGTGCCTTCCGGCCGGCCGGAGGCGGAGATGATGACGGGCGACACGACGCTGAGGGCGGCGATGGCGGTCGAGACGCCGAACGACGCGGCGACGCCGAAAGACTCGAACATCCACCAGAAGATGATGGGCGCGACGATGCTGGCGATCTGCATCGTCGCCGTCTGCACGCTTACCGCGTGGACCAGCAGGCCGCGCGGGACGACGCGCGGAACCATGGCAGGGCGGGCGGCCGAGCCCAGCATCTGCACGATGCCGGCGATGCCGGTCACGGCGAAGATGTGCCACGGCGCGAGCGAGCCCGCCGCCGCGAGAATCGTCAGCCAGAGCAACGAACCGAAAGAGACGATCTGCGTGCCGGCCATCAGCTTCTTGCGGTCTATCTTGTCGGCTAGCGTCCCTCCGTACAGGGCGAGAGGCATCTGGAGAAGCTGGATGAAGCCCAGTATGCCAAGCTGGACGGCGCTGCCGGTTGTGTCGTATAGCCACTGGGCGCTCACGAGCGTGCGGAGCGACATGGCCAGGTTCATAAAGAGGCCGCTGGCCCACAGGAGCGTGAAGTCGCGGTAGGCGAATATCTTCCACAGGCTGGAGGTGGAAGTGACGTGGGAGCCCTGGGGAGTGGGTTGTGGAGAGGACATCTGTGGCAGGACAGCCTGGGAGCGACAGAATTGCGTGATTAAGCTAGACCCCGCGCGTGCGGTTGTCAATCGCCGCTCACCCGATTGACAAGCAAAACCGGCAGTCTTATATTTCTAATCAAAGCCGGATTACAGGGGAGCAGGATGCTTCAAACACCAGGTAAGATCGAGGGCAAGATGATTGGTTACATCAGCTTTGGATGGGGCGGCGAGAACCGCGAGATCAAACTTACGGTCAAGGATGGCCGGTGGTACACCCAGCACTTCATCGACGGCAAGCCGGACGCGCACATGATCAAGACGTTCGGCACCAACGAGCTGCCGTCTCCGTTCACCTCCGATGTGGAGAAGGCTGCGGTCATCCAGGAGATACAGGCCCGCAACCGGCGCGCGAGGATCAGCTAGGCTGTAGCACGCCGTTCGGATGATGGCCGTCCGCGCGCCAAAAGTAGTAAAATGTAATCGCACATCAACAACGTAGTGCGGGAATTACGGTGATATCCGTTCCAAAGCTGCAGCACCGGAGGGTGCTCATCCAGGGAGGTGATGTCATGGTAGTATCGGTCCGCGAGGATGTGAGAGTACAGGAGAAGCTTCGCCGGAACGTTGAGCGCGCGATCCTTGAGATCATGGAGCGCGCCGAGAAGAAGCGCACTGCCAGGCCGGTCATGTACTATACGATGCCGATGGCAGGGGTGAAGTACTACTCGTTCGAAGAGTCGGAGGCCGCGAAGCCGTAACGGCGGTCGAACACCAGGCGCCTTTGCTGGGGTCCCGAGCAATCGGGACCCCTTTTTGTTTGCGCGTGGTAGACTACACGTCCACCGCAACCTTCGGAGGACCCCATGGCCGAGAAGCGTTACTGGCTGTTGAAGTCCGAGCCCGAGTCGTTCTCTTTCGAGCACCTGATGAAGGAGCCGAACCGTACTGCGCACTGGGACGGCGTGCGGAACTACCAGGCGCGCAACTTCATTCGCGACGAGATGCAGAAGGGCGACGGCGTGCTCTTCTACCACTCCAGCACGGCCGTCCCGGCGGTTGTGGGCACTGCGAGCATCGTGAAGGCCGGCTACCCCGACCACACGGCGTGGGACCCGAAATCCGACCACCCGGACCCCAAGAGCACGCCTGACAAGCCGCTCTGGTACATGGTGGATATCAAGGGCGAGGCCGCGCTCAAGCACCCCGTCACCCTTACGCAGATCAAGGCGACGCCGGCCCTGGCGAAAATGTCGTTATTCACCCGCCCTCGTCTCTCCGTGCACCCGGTGACGAAAGACGAGTGGGACACGATTATGGAGATGTCGAAGAAAGGGGCGTGACGGGGAGTGTCTACTCCTCTCCCCGAGGGAAAGGCCTTTGCCGCTCTGGGTCCGCCGCGGCGGATGACGGCTAAGGCTGCTGGATCGAGGCGCGCGCCTGTAGGGCCTGGCCCCGCCTGACCTCTCTCCCCCTGGCCCCCTCTCTCCGTGCACGGAGAGAGGGGGACTGATCCCTGAGGGCTTCGCCCTCAGACTCCCGTCTGAGCCAAAGGCTCAGATTCGATCCTCATTCTTCGTGGTCCCCCTCTTCTTCCATTCGATGGGGAGAAGTCGGCCCTCTGGCCGAGAGAGAGGGTGACCGGGGAGGATGGAACGATGGGGGGCGTCTCCCTCCTCTCCCCGAGGGAGGGGCCTTCGGGGCCTTAACCGAAGGGTGAGGGCTACGGCTGTTGGATCTAACCCCCTCTCTCTGAAATCGGAGAGAGGGCCGGGGAGAGAGGTCTCCGAAGGCCGGGCCCACAGTTGCCCTTGTCTACTCCAAAACAGGAGCCCAACCAATGGACGAAACAACAACAGTATCCGTGCTCAAGCAGCTCGTCGCCGACTTCGTCGACGAGCGCAACTGGGATCGCTACCACACGCCCAAGAACCTGGCCATGGCCATCTCCGTCGAGGCCGCTGATCTGATGGAGCTGTTCCGCTGGTACACACCCGAAGAGTGCGAAGACCGCATGGCCGAGCTAAAGACCCGGCAGGCCGCCACGGAAGAGATCGCGGACGTCATGATCCTCTGTATGTCCTTCGCCAACCGCAACGGCATAGACCTCTCCGAAACAATATCGGCAAAGGTAAAGAAGAACGCGAGGAAGTACCCGGTGGGGCAGGGCGGAGTTTGACATGTCATGCGTGTCATGACATGATGAAGAGGTTCTGAGATCCGGAATTTCGGAAAAGCGGAGAAAGGGAAGTGACGCAGACAAAAGGACGACGCAAGATCGTAAAGGCCCAATCGAAGGGTCAGGTGACGATTCCTAACGAGTTTCGCGAGGCGCTTGGGATAGAGGCCGAGACGCTTTTAAGCATCTACCTCGTAGGTGACCACCTAGAAATTACGCCGCTTGGCTACGAGGACTCGCTCCGCCGGTACACGGACGAGGATATCGCCCGCTTCCTGGAAGAGGACAAGATCGACCCGGAGCTGGCGAAGAAGGTGGATGAGATGCTTGCGAAGGGCGAGCTCTAGGTGGCCTCGGCAGGCGAGGCCAAAGCGTCGCCAAGAGTGCCGGTATTCCTGGACGCCAGCGTGATCGTTGCGGCGTCCAGGTCGGTTTACGGCGGATCGGCTCGTGTGCTGCGGGTCTGCGCGAGTAACAGGTTCCGAGGGCTCGTCTCAGAGGCCGTGCTGCTGGAAGCCCGTATGAGCATCGTCCGCAAATTCGACGATCCGGACCTCGTCCGGTACTATAAGCAGATCGCGCTCCTTGAGCCCGAAATAGTCGCCCGCCCTGATCCCGAGCTGCTCAAGGCGTGCGCGGCCATCACCTCACCCAAGGACGCCCGCGTCCTCGCCGCCGCCATCGCCGGCAAGGCCGCGTACCTCCTCACCCTCGATCGCCGCCACCTCCTGAGCCCCAAAGTCGCCGCCGCCGGCCTATCAGTGAAGATCATGACCCCTGGCGACTTCTTGCAGGTTGCGGTCGACGGGAGAGGGTAGAAACAGAACAAAACGGGATACCGATACGATTGCCTCCAGGCCGTCTATGCAGCCCTGTATGCTGGGATGAAGTCGCGAAAAGGGGTTGACTTTCCCATTTCATAAGCGAGAATGGCTCCCAAAACAGGAGGTTTCTATGGCGAAGGTCACTGCCAATCGGATTCCGAATGAATCGGGTGACAACGATACTCTTTGGGAGTGCGATTTCATCGCAGGCTACCACAAGTTCCTGCAAAAAGCATGGCGAAGATATCGTCATCAAACAGTCCAACGGTAGACCCCTTACAAAAGAGGAGATCGAGGACCTAATTCGAGGGATCTGCCCGTCCTCTCATAACTTGTCGGGGGGAAAAACAAAGTAACACCCCTCACGCCCCCCATCTCTTCCCGCATCTGCGCCAGGCCCATTGGGCCCAGGTTGAGCGCCTTGTTGTGCCATGCCCGCAGGTCGAACTTTGACCCAAGGGTGACCTTCGCCTTGTCTCGCGCCTGCAGCCAGGCGCGCTCGCCCATCTTGTAGCTGATCGCCTGCGCGGGGACGCCGAGGTAGCGCGTGAGCTCGCTCGCGAGGAAGTTCGGCGGGAAGTGCGCGTTCGCCAGGAGGAACTCGTGGCCGAGCTCCGGCGTCCACGTCGCGCCGGGGTGGAACTTCTGGGCGCGGGGTATCTTGAGCTGGAGGTGCATGCCGATGTCCACGATCACGCGGACGGAGCGCAGCGCCTGTGCGCGGAGCATACCCAGGTAGTAGTCGGGGTTTTCGAGGTACCCCATCTCGCCCATCAGCCGCTCTGCGTAGAGTGCCCACCCCTCGCTGTAGCCGGAGACGAGCCCCAGGTTGCGCTGGAAGCGCGACAGGTCCTCGCGCATGTGCTTGGCCATGCCGAGCTGGAAGTGGTGTCCGGGGACCCCTTCGTGATACGCAATCGATACTTCGCCCCAAAGGGGGAAACGCGTCTTGCCGTTCGTGGGGTACCAGGTGCGGCCGGGGCGGGAGAAGTCTTCCGAAGGCGGTGTATAGTACATCGCCAGCGCGCCGCCGGGCGGGGCGATCATCGCCTCGATGCGCCGGACGTCCGCCGGAATGTCGAAGTGGGCGCCGTTGAGCTCGGCGATGGTGCGGTCCTGCAGCTCCTGCATCCAGCGGCGGAACTCCTCCACGCCCTCTATCGCCCGCGCCGGGTCGGCCTCCAGCACCTTCTTCGCCTCCTCGACCGTCGCTCCGGGGAGGATCCTGTCCGCCGTGTCGATCATCTCCTGCTCCACCCACGCCAGCTACTCCCAGCCCCAGGCGTAGGTGTCCTCGAAGTCCAGCTCCGTGCCGTTGTACCCCAGCGAGTACAGCCGGTACCGCTCCGGGCCGATACCGTCCTGCTCCGGGGAGGCGGGCGCGTAGGTGTCGCGAAGGTACTTCGCCATCTCTGCGTACGCATCGCTCGCGGCGGCAGCGCCCCCCTCCAGCCTGCCGCGCAGGGCGGGGTCTGAGATCCTGGTTGCGTCGTAGGAGTCCAGCAGCTTGATGAAGAACGAGGGCTTGCCCCCGGCGCCTGCCCACGCCTCCGCCTGCGCGGCGCAGCTAAGCGCCTGCCGGCGCGCTGAAGTGAGATTCTGCTGCACGCCATCGTGGAGGAGACGGCGGTAGGACTCGATGCCGGCAGGGACTAGCGACGACCGCTGAGCGATGTCCGACCACTCGTCGCGCGTCTTGCGTGGCATGAGGTCGAAACACATGCGCACCATCTGCAGCGGGCTGGTCAGGATGTTGAGCCCGCGGAAGTGCTCTTTGGCCCGGTGCAGCTCAGCGGTGACTCCCAGCCGCTCGCGGATAAGCTCCTTGGCTATGCGGTCCCGCTCACCTTTGTTCTCCGCCGCCGAGAGCTGGGTGAGCGTGGACATCGTGAGCATGTACTGCGCTTCGACGCCTTCCTGCGAGTAGTCGGTCATCCTGTCGTTGTAGCCTTCGATGCCGAGCATCGTGGCGGAGACGGGGTCGAGCTCCGCGTACTTCGCGACGTATGCGTCGGCGACGGCATAGACCGGGGACTTCGAGGACATACCTGCTTCCAGCGAGGGGGATATGTCTAGTGTAAGGCATGGGGAAGAGAGTGGAGGCAAATTATGAAGGATGAAAGGGAGAGCAGGGAGCAGTAGTCAGTAGTGGGTAGTAAGTAGTTGGCCAATCCAACAGCCGGCTTTATGTCTGGCCTACTACCTACTACTAACTACCGACTACTTCATAATTCATAACTGATGTTAGACCCGACCGGCTATGATGTCCCCCATCTTGCTCGTCGTGACAAGCTGGCCGCCGTCTGAGGCGATGTCCTTCGTGCGGTAGCCTTCGGCCAGGACGCCCTCGACGGACTTTTCTATGGCGTCGGCCTCCTTCTCCAGGCCGAAGGAGTAGCGGAGCATCATCGCGCCGCTGAGGATCGCGGCGATGGGGTTGGCGATACCCTGGCCGGCGATGTCCGGGGCGCTGCCGTGGATAGGCTCGTAAAGGCTCATCGGCCGCTTGCCGCGCCCGTTCGGGTTCGGCAGGCCCGCCAGGCTGGCGGACGGAAGCATGCCCATCGAGCCCGCCAGGACGGACGCCTCGTCGGAGAGGATGTCGCCGAACATGTTCTCGGACACAACCACGTCGAAGTGCGCCGGGTTGCGGATGAGCTGCATCGCCAGGTTGTCCGCGAGGATGTGCTCCAACTTCACGTCCGGGTAGTCCGCGGACATCTCGATGGCGATCTCGCGCCACATGCGGGAGGACTCCAGAACGTTGAACTTGTCGGCGGACGTGAGCAGCTTCTTGCGGCCGCGAGCGAGCTCGAAGCCCACCTTGAGGATGCGGCGCACCTCTTGCTCCGTATAGTACATCGTGTCCACGCCGCGGCGGCCGCGGGAGGTGGTCCAGCGCTTCTTCGGCTTTGAAAAGTACAGCCCGCCCGTGAGCTCGCGCAGGATGATCATGTCCACGCCCTTGAGGTAGCTCGGCTTGATTGGGCTGGAGTTGATTAGCTGCGGGTAGACCTTCACCGGCCTCAGGTTGGCGTAGAGGCCGAGGTTCTTCCGCAGCGCCAGGATGCCCGCCTCCGGCCGCACCTTCGCGTCCACCTTGTCCCACTTCGGCCCGCCCACGGCGCCGAAGAGGATGGCGTCGCTGTTGTCGATGACCTCGACGGTTGCGTCGGGGAGGGCGGTGCCGCTCTCGTCGATGGCGATGCCGCCGATCTTCCCCCAGTTCGCCTCCACCTTGTGGCCGAACTTGCCGCCGACGGCGTCCACAACCTTGATGGCCTCGCGGATTACGTCCGGGCCGATGCCGTCCCCAGGCAGCGCTGCGATAGTTATCTTCATTGTGACTCCAGAGGCCCCGATGCACGGACCGGGAAGCCCCTTCGTAAGTTCTCGCTATGGTGTCAGAACCAAGCCGTGAAGTATTATATGCCAAATTGAAGAATATATCTGCGAAGCCGCGCTCAACGTGCGTGCCGCACAGCTGAAAGGACCTCTCAATGGCTATCACCAAGGACGCCGTTATCGTTGGCGGCGGTGTCATGGGCACTGCGATCATATTCAACCTGGCGACGCGCGGCGTCAGGAACACCGTTTTGCTGGAGCGGGACACCCTCGGCTCCGGTTCTACGGGCCGCTCCTCCGGCGCGGTGCGCATGCACTACTCCACAACCGTCAACGCGGACCTGGCATGGAAGAGCCTCAAAATCTTCCAGAACTTCGGCGAGATCGTCGGCGGGGACTGCGGCTTCGTGCAGACCGGCTACATGGTCTTTGTGCCGGGCGATTCCCGCGACGGGCTGAAGTACAACATCGGCATCCAGCAGGCGGTGGGCATTGATACGCGCATCGTCTCCAAGGAAGAGGCGCGCGAGCTTGCGCCGATGTTCGAGTACCAGGACGACGAGGCGTTCGCGTGGGAGGCGCAGTCCGGACACGCCGACCCGAGTGGCACCGGTCTCTCGTACGCTACGCGCGCCCGCGAGATGGGCGCGCAGATAGTACTGCAATCGCCTGCGACAAACGTGGAGATCAAGAACGGCAAGGTGGTAGCCGTAGAGACGGCCACAGAGCGCTATGAGACGAACACGGCGGTGATTGCCACAGGGCCGTGGTCCGGCCGCTTCATGCGCAAGCTCGGCTTCGACCTGCCGCTGGAGGCGACGCGCCACGAAGTTTTTCTCCTGCGGCGCAAGCTGGACCAGCTACCGTTCCACCCCGGCGGCGGCGACATGGCCAACCTGGTCTACTTCCGCCCGGAGGGCTCCGATCTTACGCTTGTCGGCAACGGCAATGCCGAGGACGTGGCCAACCCGGACAACTACAACCCGAAGTACGGTACTGAGCACCTGGAAGACGTATGGCTGCGCCTTTCGAAGCGGCTGCCGGCGATTGCGGACGCCGAGATCTTCACCGGCTACGCGGGACTGTACACGTCCACTCCTGACCTTCACCCGATCATCGACAAGGTGACCGGCGTCGAGGGGCTTTACATCTGCACAGGCTTCAGCGGCCACGGCTTCAAGCTCGCCCCGGCCATCGGCGTGTGCGTAGCGGAGATGGTCCTTGACGGAAAGTCGAAGCTCGTGGACTTCACGCCCCTGCGCATGGACCGCTTCAAGGAAGGCAACCTCAACAAGACTACCTACAAGTTCAAGGTGATAGCTTAGGGGAGAAGAAGGGAGGGAATGATGGCTAACCAGTCTGCACTTATCGATTCTAACCCGTCGGTCATGATGGGGAAGCCGGTGGTTTCTGGTACGCGGATCACGGTCGAGCAGATACTGGAGGCTCTGGCCGCCGGTGAGACTACCGATCAGCTTTTGGAGGCGTACCCCAGACTGACCATCGAGGGGATAAGGGCTGCTCTGGCATTTGCGGCCAAGGCCCTCAGCGCAGATGTCGTGTACCCGCACGAGGAGGTCTAGGCCTGAGATTCGTGGCGGACGAAGGACTCAACAAGGCGATTGTGGACCGGTTGCGTCTAGAAGGCCACGACGTACTCTACATTGCCGAAACCGACCGGGGAGTTTCCGACGATGCGATTCTGGAGATGGCCGTCGCAGAAGGTCGAATAGTCGTGACACTAGACAAAGGATTCGGCCAAATGGTATTC
Organism: SAR202 cluster bacterium; assembly: GCA_016872355.1. NCBI lineage: Bacteria > Bacillati > Chloroflexota > Dehalococcoidia > SAR202 cluster bacterium. The sequence continues at coordinate 26,834 of VGZY01000017.1, forward strand.
GGCAGCTACCTGCCAACACACTGAGTAATTCTGGTACGCCTATTCGGCGAAACAGAAACGGAGAAGACTTCCATCGTGGCCCAGGCCGTCCGCAATTTCCACGACCGCATTTTCAACAGTCTGACGGTTATCTCTAACCGCGGTGTGCGAATTAGACGGATCGTTAAGTGAAACTCCAGTACTCCGCATATACCGACACCCTCTCCAGAGACCTCTCCAGCAGCGGGCCCGTCCGCGCACGGGAGGTCACGAGCGGCGCTACGCCTCTACGTCTGACCTGTACCCGATCATCGACCAGGTACCAATGACTTACAAGTTCAAGGTGATAGCATAGGGGGGACCGTTCCCCATAAGTTCGGTTATATTCACCTATAGAAACGTTCACTCCCTGTAAGTATTATATAACCCGGCCATTCGTTTTGCTAAAACTACATGGACGGAGAGGGAGTGTCGTGAAGCTGCTTCCCATATCCAGCCTACGGGCGAGGTTAGTAGCCCTCGTACTCTTCGCCGCAGTCCCCGCTTTCATTCTGCTTGCCTGGTCCGCAGCTAACGCCCGGGACCAGGCCGCGCGCGAAGCACGCGAAGACGCAGCCAGGGCTGTAGCCGCGGCTGCCCGCAACCAGGCGGCGCTCATCGATCAGGCCCAGCGGCTCCTCATGCTATTGGCGCAAGTGCCCCAGACGTTGCCCGGCCACGAGTCAGAGTGCTCCAGCCTTGCACGCGCATACTCGTCCAGAGCCCGCAATTCGGCAATATCGGCGTGGCTACTCCCGATGGGAATCTCTACTGCAGGGCTGCGCCCCTGGCCTCCGCCGTAAACGTTTCGGACAGGGCCTATTTCCAGCGCGCCGTTACCGCGAAAAACTTTGCTGTCGGCGACTACCTGATCGGCAGGGTGACCGGCAGGGCTTCGCTTACTGTGGGCTATCCGACGTACGACGAGTCCGGTGAGATGCAGTCCTTGCTCTTTGCCGCAATCGACCTCGGGTGGCTCAACGATGGCGCCGCCGCTTCCGGCCTGCCGGACGGGTCGGAGGTGTTCGCGGCGGATACACGCGGGTCAATCCTGGCGCGGTTCCCGGATTCCGCAGGATCAGTGGGGAAGGCCCTGTCCGACTTCGGCTTGCCCGCCGAGTCGCTGGCCTCCGGCAACCCGGTGACAGGCCTTGACGGAACGGACCGTCTCTATTCCGTTGAGGCGGCGCATTACCAGGTTACGACTATCTACTTCGCCGGCGGCATACCCGCTTCAGTCGTATTCGCCGGGGCAAACGCGGAGATTGCCCGGGACCTCCTGGCGCTGGCGGGAATCGTTGTGCTGACGGCGGCCGCGGCGTGGTTCACCGGAGGCTTCCTGGTGCTCCGGCCTATCAGAGAGATCTCCATTGCTACTCGCGCCCTGTCGGCAGGCGATCTAAGCAGCCGCGCCCGCGTTTTGGGGGCGGCGAAAGAGCTTGACCAGCTTGCCGCATCATTCAATGAGATGGCGAACACCATTGAGTCTAGGGACCGAGAGGTGCAGGACTCGGCGAAGGCCATCAAGGCAGCTAACGCGAAACTGAACGCTGTTGTTGATGCTTCGCCGATCGGGATAGCCTCTCTGGACGCAAAAGGCAACATTGTGATCTGGAACCGCTCCGCCCAGGTCATCACTGGGTGGACGGTAGAAGATGCAGTGGGGCGCCCGCTCCCTATTACCGTCGACGAGAAGCCGGTTTACGGAAACGGGTTGGCTGCTGCCCTCCGGGATGGGAAGACCGTCGCAGGAACAGAGATTAGAGCGCGCCGAAAAGACGGCGCTCCGGTTGACCTCAATATGTCCGCCGCGCCATTGCGAGGGCCGGGCGGATCAATCGAAGGCGCTATTGTCATGATGACGGACGTTACCGAGAAGAACAGGCTCCGCGATCAACTTGTTCAATCCCAGAAGGTTGAGAGCATCGGCTGGCTGGCGGCGGGCGTCGCGCACGACTTCAATAACCTCCTCGTCCCCATAATGGGTTACGCAGAGCTAGTGTCCGAAACCATGCCCCCAGGCGATAGGGCCAGGGAAGACCTCAACGAGATATCCAGGGCCGCCGAACAGGCGCGCAACCTGACTCGGCAGCTGCTTGCCTTCTCTCGGCAGCAGGTGATGGAGCCTCAGACCTTCGACCTCAACCAGCTCATCCTGGACATGGACAAGCTGTTCCAGCGCGTGATCGGAGAGAACATAGAGCTGACTTCGTTGCCCGCGGAAGGGATATGGCCGGTGTGCGCAGACCCCGGGCAGATACAGCAAGTCCTCATGAACCTGGTCGTGAACGCCCGGGACGCGATGCACAGCGGCGGAAAAATTACCGTTGAGACATCGAATGCTGTACTTGATGACGAATACGTGGCCCTGCATCCGGATGCGACTGCAGGTGAGCACGTTATGCTTGCGGTGACGGATACGGGTACAGGGATGACAGACGAGGTCAAGAGACACCTTTTTGAGCCGTTCTTCACCACGAAGGAGCGCGGGAAGGGCACTGGCCTGGGCCTGGCGACATGCCACGGGATCATCCGGCAGAGCGGCGGCACAATCTGGGTATACAGCGAGCTCGGCCGCGGCACCACCTTCAAAGTGTACTTGCCCAGGGCGCAGGGGGCGCCACAGGCAACCAGAGTGGAGGCGGAATACTTTGGAGGAGGAAACGAGACCGTCCTGGTGGTCGAGGACGATGATCGAGTCCGGCGCGTGGCCGTCAGAACGCTTTCGGAAATAGGGTATCGAGTGCACGAAGCGTGGGACAGCGAAAGCGCTTTGGCTGTGTTCTACGGCGAGGGTCCATCCATAGCACTGCTGGTCACCGACGTAGTTATGCCCGGGTCCAACGGCAGGGAGCTGGCTGACGGCCTACGCCGCCGATTCCCGTCCCTAAAGGTCCTCTTCATGACCGGATACACGGATGATACCGTTATCCGCCACGTGGTGCTTGAGCAGGGCGCGGCGGTGCTCCAGAAGCCATTCACCCCCAGGACTCTTGCAAAAAGGGTCCGTCAGGTGTTAGATACGCCTATCGTGGGGCACGGATAGGGTTCGTGATACGCGTGAGGTCGCGCGCGGCGTTACCATAGATGTGGACCCTGCCGGCAACGTCGTCGGCATCGACATCGAAAGCGCTGGCAAGGTGGTGGACATGACGCGGCAGGAGGCCGTCGCGGGCTTTGCGATGACGAACCTACTAATCAAGTGACGCTGGTGATCCTTGGATCTCGGAAACATCGGTACGGCGTTCGCGCTGATCTTCCTGGCGGAGTTCGGTGACAAGACACAGTTTGCAGTTGTAGGCGTATCCGCCCTCGCGCGGCTGCGGTGGGCGGTCTTCCTCGGCTCTGCCGCCGCGTTCATTGTCCTTGCGCTGGCGGCGTCCATCATAGGCTCGATCGCCGGCGACTTGATCCCGGCCGAGTGGGTGGGTATTGCGGCCGGCACCCTGTTCCTGGTCATCGGGGCGCTGACCCTCCGCGCGGCCCTCGGTCACGACGCCGATGACGGCGAGGCAGGCGCCGGCGGCGCGAAGTCGCAGTCGTTCGCCCGAGTGGCCGCGTCCACGTTCGCGATGATCTTCGTCGCCGAGATGGGGGACAAGAGCCAGCTCGCCGTCACCGGCCTTGCCGCCGAGTCCGGCGACCTCCTCGGCAGCTTCATCGGCTCGGCGCTCGCGCTGGTGACGCTCACGGGCCTTGGCATAGTCGGCGGCGCCGCGCTTTCGCGCTACCTCAAGCCGAAGATGATCAAGACGATCGCGGCGGTGGTCTTCCTTGGCGTCGGCCTTGTGCTCCTCGTCGGCGCGATAGCCGCGATGAGGTAGTGGGCGAGGTCCGTTACGGAGGTACAGTTTGGATCTTCAGACGTACCGCATCGGCGTCCGCCTGGCACTCTCCGCATGCGGCCTGCTCTTGGCGGCCTGCAGTCCGGCAGCGCCTATGGCCCCGCCGGCAACCGGCACTGCTTCCGCAACGCCACTTCCCGAAGTAACGCGTGTTCCTCAGGGAAGTGGTGATGTTGTGGCGCAACGAGAAGCCGAGGAAGTTGCCGTTCTTGTGCAGCTTGCCGGTGCGGTCTCTCAGGGAGCGAAAGAGATAGTGTCCTTCCCACTGCTCCGTTCGATAAATATCAATTACGGGACTGGGGTCGCGACTTTTGGATTCACCGACGGCAGGGCGACCGCGCAGTTCGACATCGCCGTTTCAAGCACATCAACGACGGCTTCTGACTGGTCCGTGCGGCAGCATGACACGATCCATCCTGTTTTTGCTGTAGACCATTCAGTGCTGGACCTTGCCGGTCTACGAGTGCCGCCGTCGAAGACCTTCAGCGCTGCTCTGGAGGACTGGCGTCATTGCAGGAATTCTGACGATACGACGAGATTGACTGCCACGCTACTTCCGGCGCCTGAAGGGCTCATTTGGACGGTGAGTTGCGGCACGTCAGAAGGGATCTGGTTCGGGACGATGTACAACGCAACCGAGGTCTGGCGCGCAGAGGCTTCTCCGCTACAGCCTCCCGAGACATCAGTGCCCAGATAGGCGCGTCGGGAGTCCCCCGTTTGCAGTCCCGAAATCAGCGTAATGTGTGGATGACTTCCCCGGCTTTTGGCTTGACTGACTACTTACTACCGACTACCTCCCTTGTAGTATCATGTCCGCCATCATCTCCCGGAGCGTCCACCCATGCCCAAAGATCTCCCCAGGCACGCCCGCGTCGTCGTCGTGGGCGGCGGCATTGCGGGGTGCGGAGTCGCGTACTACCTTGCGAAGCTGGGGTGGCGCGATGTCACCGTGCTGGAGCGCAAGACCGTGTCCGGCGGGACGACGTGGCACGCGGCGGGGCTGGTGACGCAGTTCCGGGCGTCGCGCTCCCTCATCGAGATTGCACGCATCAGTGTGGACCTGTACTCGCGGCTGGAGGCTGAGACCGGCCTGCCCACCGGCTTCCGGCGTCCAGGCAGCATCACCGTCGCCCGCACGCCCGGGAGGATGGACGAGATCCGCAAAATCGCCTCGCTCGGCCGCTCCTTCGGCATCGAGATCGAGCCGATTACCCCGAAGCGCGCGGGCGAGATGTGGCCGCTTATGCGCACGGACGACCTGGTTGGCGCGCTCCACATCCCGCGCGACGGTCAGACAAACCCCGCTCTGACGGCCCTCGCGATGGCGCGCGGCGCGGAGCTGCAGGGTGTGAAGATCATCGAGAACGTGCAGGTGACCGGCTTCCGCAAGAGGCACGGCTCGGTGGCGGGCGTCGTAACGGGTAGGGGAGAGATCGGCTGCGAGTACGTCGTCCTCGCGGCGGGCATGTGGTCGAGGGAGCTTGGCCTGCTCGCGGGGGTGAATGTGCCGCAGATGGCTGCAGAGCACATGTACCTCGTCACCAACCCGCTCCCCAGCGGCGTCCCGTACGAGATTCCCTCGCTGCGCGACCCGGACGAGCAGATCTACTTTCGCCGCGACATGGAGGAGCAGGGCGCGATCCTGATGGGCGGCTTCGAGACGGACGCGAAGCCGTGGGGGGTGAGGACGGGGATTGGCAGTGAGCAGTCGGCAGTCGGCCAGGCAAACAGCCGAACAGCCACACCCTCTCCGTCCCGATGGGGCATCGGGACACCTCTCCCTGAGGGAGAGGAACAAAGGCAGGGAGGGGAAGGGGAACAGAGCCGAGACATCCCCGGGGACTACCACTTTGGGCTGCTGGAGCCGGACTGGGACCACTTCAAGGTGTTCTGGGAGAACGCCATCTTCCGCGTGCCGGCGATTGAGGAGGCGGGGATCAACCGCTTCTACGTGAGCGCGGAGAGCTTTACCCCGGACAACAAGTACATCCTCGGCGAGGCCCCTGAGCTCAAGAACTTCTACGTCGCGACCGGCCTCAACTCCACGGGCATCTCCGCCGGCGCGGGTGTCGGCAGCCTCGTTGCCCAGTGGATCGTCGACGGCCACCCGCCGATGGACCTTACGGACGTCGATATCCGCCGCTTCCACGGCTTCGAGAACTCGCCGAAGTTCCTCCTGGACCGCACGGTGGAGTCGGTCGGGACGATGTACGGGATGCACTGGCCCAACAAGCAGATGACCACCGCCAGGGGCGTCCGACGCTCCGCCATCCACCAGCGGCTGGCCGCGCGCGGCGCGTGCTTCGGCGTCGGCGGCGCGGGCTGGGAACGGCCCAACTGGTACGCGCCCCACGGCGTCGAGCCCAAGTACAGGTACTCCTACCAGCGCCAGAACTGGTTCCAGTACTCCGCCGCCGAGCACCGCTCCGCGCGCGAGGACGTCGCCCTCTTCGACCAGTCGTCCTTCGCGAAGTTCCTTCTGCAGGGCACCCAGGCAGAGCGCCTCCTGCAGACCCTCTGCGCCAACGACGTCGACGTCCCTCCCGGCCGCGTCGTCTACACCGCCATGCTCAACCCGCGCGGCGGCATCGAGGCCGACCTCACCGTCACGCGCCTCTCAGAGGACAGCTACCTCATCGTCACCGGCGGCGCGACCGCCACCCGCGACTTCCACTGGATAAAGTCGCACATCCCACACGGCGCGCACACCTACCTGACGGATGTCACCTCCGCGTACGGCGTCCTGGGCGTCATGGGCCCCAACTCCCGCGCCCTCCTCCAGACCCTCACGGACGCCGACATGTCCAACGCCGCCTTCCCGTACATGACCTCGAAGGAGCTGCCCCTCGGCTACGCCACCGTCCGCGCCTCCCGCGTCACCTACGTGGGCGAGCTCGGCTGGGAGCTCTACGTTCCCACCGAGTTCCTCCCGACCGTCTACGAGGCGATCGTCACCAGCGGCGACGACTTCGCCCTCAAGCACGCCGGCTACCACGCGATGAACTCCCTCCGCATCGAGAAGGGCTACCGCGCCTGGGGGCTGGACATCACCGACCAGGAGACGCCCCTTGAGGCCGGCCTCGGCTTCGCCGTCGCGTGGGACAAGCCGGTAGAGTTCATCGGCAAGCGCGCCCTCCTCCACCAGCGCGAGCGCCCGCTGCGCAACCGCCTCGCCATGCTAGTCCTGGACTCCGCCGAGCCGGTGTTGTGGGGCGACGAGCCCATCTACCGCGACGGCGCCCTCGTAGGCCGCACCACCTCCGGCTGGTTCTGCCACACCGTCGGCCGCTCCGTAGCCATGGGCTACATCACCAACCACGACGGCGTAACATCGGAGTTCATCAAAACAGGCGCATACGAAATAGAGGCGGCGTCCGAGCGCCACAAGGCCAAGGCCAGCCTGCAAGCGCCATACGACCCGAAGGGCGAGAGGGTGAGGGGGTAGGGCCTTTAGGATTTCCTCCCTAGGTACTATTCTAGGTATATCCTTGAAAGGGCTGCAGTCGTTAGAGGAATAACCCAGACAAAGAACTTAAGGCTCTACTCCTAGTATCCAGACGCCTCCCTCCATTTCCCCACGCCTCTGGGATCAACAATAGATTTCTGAAGAAGCTCTATCTGCGGAGAAAAAGAGAGCCTGTTAAAGTCGATGTTTTCAACTTCAATATGATATTGGATCCACATGAGACGGTCGATGCCAATGTCCTCTTTCACCCACATCTCCGAGACCGCGCTGAAGTACGCTACCTCCGGAAGATCCTGGACGATGGAGATGTTTGCCTGGATGTAGGAGCCAACATTGGCTTCTATACCCTTATCATGGCAAAGGCCGTAGGCGCTAAGGGGAAGGTGCTGGCCATCGAAGCGGACCCCGTAGTACATCGAAGCCTCGAAACGAACCTATCCATAAATGGTATTAATAACGTCCGCGCTTTGAATCTGGGCGTCTCAGACAGGGAGGAGAGCCTCAACCTGACCGTTTCAATGCATGGCCACAGAGGCGGAAACTCCTTTCTAAAGGATGGGCAAAACAAGGTCGAGGTAAAGTGCAGGCCGCTGCTTGCCTTTGTGGAAGCTGAAGGAATCAAAAACATTAAGGCCTTGAAGATCGATATCGAGGGTTTTGAATTCAGGGTACTGAATAAATTCTTCAGCGAAGCCAACACAGGATTATGGCCTGAGGCGGTCATATTAGAGTACGTGCCTTCCAGGACAGCTAAAGCAGGTGGCGAAAGTCTCAGGTTGTTGCTGGAAAGTGGATATGTGGTTCACTCAAGGCATGGAATCAACTACATCCTAACGAGAAGACATTGAACGCGTATTAGTCTTTAATCACTTTTCCGGCTCCTTCTCCCTCTCCTCCCCAACCGCCGCCAGGAACTCCGCGTCGAACTCCGGCGCGGGCCAGTCCGCCGGGTACGCCTTGTTCATCGCCGCCAGGAACGCCGATCCGTCGTTGAGGGGGTGCTTGAGCCAGTAGTGGAGGAAGGTGTAGAGCTTGTCCACCACCTACTTGTTGAGCGCCGCCAACTCCCCCTCGGAGATACGCCCCTTCACCGGGTTCGTGACGCAGTTCACCGCCATCAGCGTGGCGATGCGCTTCATCCACTCCGGCTCAATGTCGTCCATCGCCTGCTTCACGGCCCTGCGCGACTCCCGCGAGATGGGCGTGCGGCCTGGTGTTGCGTCTCGTCGTCGCGACCTGTTGCGGTCCATTCATCGCCTCCGTGCGTACATAGGGCGGGCATAATACCAGGCTGCGAGGGGCGCCGGTTGCCTCAACTCACTCCTTGGGCAATAATACATCACCTGTTCGCGCGGAGGGACGCATGCACCGGAGCACGCTCGTAGGGCTGGTCGTGGAGGCGTGGAAAGACCTGGACAGGGCCGTCGCGGGGCTGAGCGCGGAGGACGCAGTAAAGCGTCACGCGGGCGGCAGCTCCTTCGCGTGGACGCTCGCGCACGTCACCCACCAGGTGGACGTCTGGGTCAACGTGCGCTTCGCCAAGCACCCGCCGCACCCGGTCGTCGCGCAGGACCGCTTCCGCTTCGGCGGCACCGGCGACGCCTCCGAGTGGGAGGCCATCCAGCAGGGCGTCAAAGAGGTGCGCGAGCGGGCTCTGGCGTACCTTGCGGACAAGTCGGACGAGGACCTTGAGGCGACGGTCCCGTACACCGGCTCGCACGTCCGCCTGCGGGAGCTCGGCGCGCTGAGCCTGCGGTACGCCCTCTACCGCGCCGTATCGCACCACTACTTCCACATCGGCGAGGTCGCGTCCAAGCGCGACGCCCTCGGCCACAAGGTCGGCGATTACCCCGGAACTCTTGAGGAGAGCATCTAGATGGCAGACAGAAAGATCAAAATCACCGCCGGGAGCGTGACGCTCACCGGCACGCTGAACGGCTCCGAGACCTCGAACATGCTGTGGGACGTCCTTCCCATCAAGGCGTCCGCGAGTGTCTGGGGCGACGAGATCTACTTCAAGACGGCGGTCAACACCCGCGAGGCGAAGGACTCCCAGGAGACCGTGGACATGGGCGCCATCGCCTACTGGCCCCCCGGCAATGCCCTCTGCTTCTTCTTCGGCCCCACCCCCATGAGCGCCGGCGACGAGATCCGCCCCGCCAGCGGGGTAAACGTCATGGGCAAGATAGACGGCGATGCGAAGGCGCTCAAGAAGGTGCGCGCAGGCGAGCCGGTAGTCGTGAAGAAGGGGTCCTGATGCGCTTCACGGACCACCTCCGCAACGCGGCCGCGCCCATATGGGCGGCGGAGCACCGCCACCCGTTCGTGACCGGCATCGGCGACGGAACGCTGCACGTCGAGAAGTTCAGGCACTACATGATGCAGGACTACGTATTCCTGATCGACTTCTCACGCGTCATCGCATTGGCCGTTGCGAAGGCCGAGGTTCTGGAGGACATGGCGTGGCTCGCCCGCCTCCTCCATGAGACCCTCAACACGGAGATGGCCCTCCACGTCGGTTTCTGCGCGGACTTCGGCATTACGGAGGCCGATCTCCGCGCCACGAAGCCTTTTCCGACCAACCTCGCTTACACGCGCCACATGCTGGCGTGCGCATACTCCGGCGACGCCGGCGAGACCGCCACGGCTATCCTCCCGTGCTCATGGGGCTACTCAGTCATCGGGCAGACTCTGGCCGCCCGCGGCCTGCCCAGGCACCCGCTGTACCGCCGCTGGATCGAGATGTATGCCTCGCCGGAGTTTGCCGCTCTCGCCGATTGGCTGCGGGAGTTCGTGGACAGGCGCGCGGACGCCGGCGGCGATCACTACCGCGCCCGACTGGAGGGCATCTTCCTCACCAGCAGCCGGTACGAGTACATGTTCTGGGATGCGGCTTACAGGCTGGAAGGATGGTCGGTCTGGGAGAATAGTGAATTGTGAATAGTGAATAGGGAATTGCGGAACGGGGACAAGGGAGAGCGGCGGGGAATTCCGCGTCCTATGCAGGCGCGACCTCTTGCTTTGTCCGCGCGGCGATGTTCGCCGAGTAGACACAACCGCTGTGGCCGTCGCTGATGCACTGCTCGCGGGTGACAGGGACTTTGAGGAGGGAGGCGATGAGGTTGCGGTCGAAGTCGCAGACCGCCTTATTTCGCATCGCCACAGCTCTGAACGGGCAGTTCAAAAGCGAAATCTTCAGACTGCCGTCAGGACCGATATCGGTCTCCGGGAAGAAATTGTCCTGGCTCAACTGGGCAGTGAGCGCCGTAAGTCGATCGCCCATGCCCTTGCCGTCAAGAATTTCCTCGTGCTTTCGCGCCGCGGCGTCACCCATCCGGGCAAAGACGAGCTCGAGCAGGTCTTCTCCATCCCTGGAACTGGTCTCGTCAGCGGTTAGGGCCGACAGTTCCTGTACGATCGCCCCAAGCATCCCATCATAGTCCTTTGGAAGCGACTCTTGGCCGCCCTCTGTAAGGTAAAATGCGTACTCGGGCCGTCCCGTCTTCTTTCTTACTTCCGTAAAGGCCACGAGGCGGTCGCGCTGGAGTATGTCGAGATGGCGCTGGACCGTGGCGGGCGCAAGGCCGATGGCCCTTGCAAGGCCGTCCACGGTGTCGGTGCGGTTCCGTTGCAGGATCTGGAGTATCTGGAGTCGGCTGCCTTCCATGGAGACGGTCCTGGGGGATGCGGGAGAAGTAGTCCAAACGGAGTATAGGTAGGTCCCGTCGAAGTTGTCAACAAATTAGGCACATATTGCATCAAAATGCATAATTGCATGTTAAATTGACAAAGACGCCTAATTAAGTTATGATAAACATGTAGTCCAAACAAATAGTTTCACAGTCCGAAGCTTACCGGCAGACATCAAAATCGTTCTACTCGTTTGAGTCATCGTAATCAGGGACACTAATCAATCTAGGGTAGCGGCAGGTCGAGGTTGCGCCATTGAGGCCTGTCGCCGGAGGTGATGAAGTGCGGGTGGCATTCAAGTCGTGTCCTAGGTGTCAAGGCGATGTGAGCTCAAAGCGTGACATGTACGGGGAGTACACGGAGTGCCTTCAGTGCGGATATGTGGTGGACGCGCCTACTCCCAAGCTGCATTTCACCGGTGTCATCGGTAAGTTGAAGCCTGGCAGGCCCAAGAAGAACGCCATCCGCCAGGACGTCCTCGTCTAGGTCCTATAGGGTCTGGTCCCCAAAGCCCATTAGTCCGCGTCTGCAGTGAGAGCTTCTTGATCGGGCGGTGAAGGTGCCCCAACTTCGGTAAGTCTGCTCTCCCTACAGCAACCGGAAAAGCATGCGAGCTTCGGACCAGGCCCTCTTGTTTTGTCCACATCCCTTCCTCGATAGTCGAATTCCGTCGCGTCGCTCAAACTATTTCCCTGGGCCGTCCTACTTCCTCCTTATGTCCGTCAGCAGCGAACGTTTTGTATCTGAAAACTAACATCTCTTCTGTGACTCTCGTTCCACCGATAGGATAAGTCCACAACAAATTGACGTTCAAGCCTATTGCAAGGGCGTTAGCCTTGCGTTATAATGCACTGTTTGTGTGAAGCAGCCAAAGGATCCGTTTTTCGTAATCATGCATCTGATTAACTGTGGCCACAAAGCGCGGCCAGAAAATGCGCAAGACCTGATGGAGGAACATTAAGTGGGATCGTCGAGGTTCGGTTCGGGGTCGGCTGTCGCAGTCGCAGAGCCTATTTCAGTTGAGGCGCCGTCTTGCCGACACCAGTGGATGATTGAGGCGCCGTCCGGCCCATCCAGCTCGGGGAGGTGCCGCCGCTGCGGTGAGATCAAGCAGTTCATGAACTACATCGAGGGCTCGGCCTGGGGCTACGATATCTCTATCGAGCAGCTCGCCGGCGGCTCGCGCCTTCCGGTCTCCCGGGAAGCGAAGCCCAAGAAGAGCCTGGCTGAGGAAGAGTAGTCCGCGTGTGGCAAGTGCGCCGGCGTGCTGGCGCATTCAGTCACCTGACAACAGGGCCACTGCTTCTGAGCAGTGGCCCGTTTGTTTTCTTAACTACTACCGGAACAGGTCGTGCGTGCGGTCCCGAAGGAGCCCTCTGGCGCTCCCGTCCGCGTGTCGAAACGGGACACCCCGCGCTATCGCCGCCGGCACGCCGTCCGACTTGGCCATCACCAGCTCTGAAGCGGCCGCTACCTCGTCGGCAACGGCAATTCGCGTCACCTTGAGGGATTTCCCCAACGCATCCGCTGCGCCGCGGTAGTCGTTGAACGGGTCCATGCCGGCGACCCCAATGGCGAAGTTCACGTGGCCCTCTCGCCACGCGCGACCGAACGTGTCCGTGATCACTACCGCCACGCTTTCCAGCCCAGACAGCCGGCAAACGTCTTCCCTTATCGCTCGCGCCGATGCGTCCGGGTCCACGGGTAAAAGGCACACAGTCTCTTCACCGGGTACATTCGACGAGTCGATGCCCGAGTTTGCGCACACGAAGCCGTGCCGCGTTTCCGTGATGATAATCCCGCGCGTCTCGTCCACCCTCACAATAGCGGCGCTTTCCCGCAGGATAAGCTCCACCAGGCGGGGGTCCCGGCGCGTACGCCCGGCGAGGTCCGCGGCCTGCGGCGACGGCGTGACGCTGCTGAGCGCAAACATGCGCCCTTCAGACTTGGAGACCACCTTCTGGGTAACCACCAGGATGTCGTTCTCGGCGAGCGGAGTGCCCTGTGCAGCGGCGCGGCGGACCACCATCTCGGTGATCGGGTCGCCGGCGACGATTTCGGGCAGGCCGCCTATGCCAATGAACTCAACGCGGCGAGGAGTTGCCATGGATACCTGTGATGAGAAAAGTGGGCGCGTGGCTGCGGTGTCTATAGTATACTCTTGGCGGCGGCCGGGCCCGCTTTAGGCCCAATGTCGCATGCACTTCCCGGGGACGCCATTGATGCAAGTGGTCCGCTCTCTACTGTTCGTGCCGGGCAACCAGCCGAGAATGCTGGACAAGGCGCTCGGCCTGTACCCTGACGCCGTTGTGCCCGACTTGGAGGACTCTGTGCCGGACGGTGAGAAGGACGGGGCGAGGCGCACGGTATCCGAATACCTTCCCCGGCTAGCCGGGCGCGGCCCCCTTGTCATTCCCAGGGTGAACGCACTCCGTTCCGGCCATTTCGAGGCTGACCTTGAAGCCGTTGTCGGACCGCATACCGTCGGTGTTTCCGTTGGCAAGGTCGGCACTGTACAGGATGTTCAGAACATCTCGGCCGCTATGGTGTCGCTGGAACGGAAATCTGGCATAGAGCCCGGCGCCACCCGCCTGGTGCTCTGGCTCGAATCGGCGCTGGCTATTGTAAACGCGTATGCTATTTGCGCCGCGTCCCCAAGGATTCTTGGGGTGGCGTTCGGGGCGGAAGACTTCACGAACGATATGGAGATTCAGCGGCAGCCGGACGATTCCGAGGTGGTACACGCCCGGAGCGTGGTCGCTATCGCGGCGCGAGCGGCAGGCGTGCTCGCTGTAGACACACCGTACTTCGCATTCAGGGACGTCGACGGCCTGCGCTCGAATATCCGCTCGGTCAGGAAGTTGGGATACAAGGCGAAGTTCGCTATTCATCCGGCCCAGGTGGACATCATCAACGAGGAGATGTCGCCTTCCGCGACGGAGCTAGAGCGCGCCAGGAGGATCGTAGCCGCCTTCGAAGAGGCCGAGCGCGCGGGTCGCGGGTCGACGTCGCTAGACGGGCTAGTCATCGATGTCCCGGTCGTAAAGCGTGCGCGGAAGTTGATTGAGACGGCGGAAGCGATTTCGAGCAGGGCAAGAGCAGGAGCATAGGGTTGGTACCAGACAAGATCCAGCTTGAAGGGATGGTCTTTTACGGATTTCACGGCGCAAGCCCGGCCGAGCAAGAGGTGGGGCAGCGGTTCGTTGTCGACCTTGAAGCGCACCGAGACCTCCGTGCCGCCGGGCTGTCCGACGAGCTGGAGGACACCGTGAGCTACTCCCACCTTTACAAGCTTGTGAAGGAGATCGTGGAAGGTCCCAGCCGGAAACTCCTGGAAAACGTCGCCGAGACCATCGCCGCCCGCATACTCGCAGGCTTTCCGGTTGACGCCGTCAAAGTGCGCGTCAGGAAGCCGGAAGTGCCGATGAAGGGCAGCATCCTCTCTTTCGCAGCAGTCGAAATCTACCGCACGCGGTAACCTTGGGCCGTTGCATGGGCTTGCACACCGTGTAAGACTGGAATCAAAGGGCGAAGCACGGAGGTGGACGCATTGTCACTGGCAAAGTCCCCAGCAAACCGACCGTCGACAGTCGGAGATCTGAAGTCGAGTGGATACCACCCCGCCCACATCAAGGAAGAGATACGGCGCAACCTGATCTCGATCATCGAGAAGGGCGACAGGCTCTTCCCAGGCATCGTCGGCTTTGAAGACACCGTCATTCCCCAGCTTGAGAACGCCATCCTCGCAGGGCAGGACATCGTCCTCCTGGGAGAGCGCGGCCAGGCGAAGTCGCGCATCCTCCGGCAGTTAGTAACCCTCCTCGACGCCGAGATCCCGGTCATCGCCGGCTGCGAGGTCAACGACAACCCGTTTTCGCCCATTTGCAGGCGTTGCAAGGACCTTGTGTCGGATAAAGGCGACGGCGCGCCGGTCTCCTGGCTCCCGCGCGACAGGCGTTACGGCGAGAAACTGGCGACGCCGGACATATCCGTCGCAGACCTCATCGGTGAGATAGACCCCATCAGGGTGGCGGAGGGGCGGTACCTCGCGGACGAACTTACCATCCACTTTGGCCTCGTCCCGCGCACCAACCGCGGCATCTTCTGCATCAACGAGCTGCCGGACCTGGCAGAGCGCATACAGGTGTCGCTCTTCAACCTGATGGAAGAGCGCGATATCCAGATCAAGGGATATCGCATAGTGCTGCCGCTGGACGTCATGCTCGTCGCGAGCGCCAACCCCGAGGACTACACCAACCGCGGCCGCATCATCACGCCGCTCAAGGACCGGTACGGCGCGCAGATCAGGACGCACTATCCAAAGTTGCCCGAGCACGAGATCGCGATCATCGAGCAGGAGCACTCGCGCTTCGCGGACACGCGAGACCGCGTCATCGTGCCGCAGTACATGAAGGAAGTGATCGCCGAGATTACCCGGCTGGCCCGCAAGAGCCCTGAGATTAACCAGCGCTCCGGCGTCAGCCTGCGGGTCTCCATCGCCAATTACGAGACGTTGCTCGGCAGCGCCTTCAAGCGCAGCCTTCGCCGCCGGGAGGTGGCATCGCCACGAGTGAGCGACCTTCCTGGAATTCTCGCGTCCACCACAGGCAAGATTGAGCTGGAGACGACCGAGGAGGGCAAGGAAGGCCGCGTTGTAGAGGACCTGATCAAGAAGGCCGTAGTGAACGTTTTCAACCGGCACGTCGGCACTGCCGATCTCTCCGGGCTCGTTACCCGCTTTGACAGCGGGCTGATCGTGGAGACCGGCGCGGACATTCCGTCCGCCAGGTACGTCGAAAAGCTCCGCGGCGTGGACGACATCTCGAAGGTCGTCCAGAAGCTGGTTCCGAGCGAGGAGCCTGCGACATTCGCCTCGGCCGTTGAGCTTATCCTGGAAGGGATGCACCTGAACCGCAAGCTCAACCGGGAGATGGTCTCCGGTCGCTACCAGTACCGCCGTTAGCCAGGTTTGCGAGAAGCTATCGCCCGGTCGCCACGTAAACGCTGCCGGACCTCTCCAGGCCGTAGCGGTCAGCTACGTTCGCGTCTCCGAAGGTGAAATACACGGTCCCATTACCCCGGTTATGCTCCACGATAGCGTCCATCGAAGGAAACTGGGACTCGCTGTTGGGCAGGGATGGGACCCTGTCCGGGTAGCGCCGCTCCAGTTGGCCGCGGTACCAATCGAACGGCAGAAGGAGCGGCGCCACCACCGCCACGTCAGGGCGACCGCCCTCCGCATGCTGGACGTACCACAGCGAGAAGAAATCCTTCTCCGTGCGGCTGAACACGATCGCGTCAGGCGGCAGTGCTGCCATGATCTCCGTGGCCCGCTCGCGCGCAGAGCGGTCGTCGCTAAGGTCCTGGTCGGTGTAGTTGAGGCCTATCGAGACCGCGGGGAGGAACAGGAAGGCCAGTCCTCCGAGAATCGCGATCCGCCAACCAGTGGCCACAGCCCCCGCCGGCCCCGGCAGCACGGCGTGCGCGCCGTTAGCCTTCATTGCGTCACCGGACTCGCCAAGCACCAGCGTGCCCACCAGCCACGCGAAGCCCACGCCCCCCAGTACAGCCCCCGCCATAATCGCCGGCACCATCAGCACTTCAGGATCCACACTGCGGTATCCGATTGAATATACGGTCACAGCAATGATCGTGAAGATCATCGCCCAGAACACCCTGGGGAGCATACCAATGGCCAAACGCCCGCCCACAATCGCGAAAAAGAGGCCGAGCGGATTGAGCTGGACAAAGATGAGCTCAATCGTTTCCAGGACGCGACTGCCGACCTGGCTCGCGGGCACGCCGAAGGCGTAGTTCCCGTACGCTCGCGCGGTCACAAGCCAGAGGAAGCCGGCGGGAGAGTCCGCGTCCCCCCAGTTCACAGGCGGGTCCGCTGCCGCCCTGATGGGCAGGTAAGCGTACACGGATAGTCCGGCGACGAATGGGGCGACGGTCCGCGGCGAAAGAATTGCGCGGATCCCGCGTGTTCTTAGGAGCAGCACTGCCAGAGGCGCGCCGACCGCGAGGAGCGTGAGGTGGTTGCCCAGGCCGAGGCCGAAAAGAAGCCAGAAGGCGGCGAGCAGCAGTCTCTCGTTCGGCACGACGTCGGCCCGAGCTGGTTCTCCCGGGTGAGGCTGAGAAAAGGAGTGGGCCGGCAAAGTTACGTGGAGCGCGATGAACAGGAGCGCGGCGGCGAACAGCGCGTTGAGGGTGTAGACTTCCGTCACGACTGCCTGGGACCAGAAGAGCGGCGCAGCCGCCAGCATCGACGCCCCTAGTGCCGCGCTGACCACTGCCAGGCTCACCGGTGATTTTGGTAGCGCATAACGGCAGAGCCTGAGCGCGGAGGCGTAGACAAGCACGACCGCCAGTGCGGCGCACAGAGCGGAAAACAGGTTGCCCCTATAGGCAATGTCACCCACCGGCACGGCGGTTATGAAGCCCTTGAGCGCCAGCATGTACGTGGGGTAACCGGGAGGGTGCGGTATGCCCAGTGTCTGGGCCGCCGCCAGGAGGTCGCCGCCGTCCACGGCTTTACCGTCCCACCCCCATGTGAGGGTGAGCGCCATTGCGAGCAGGTACAGCGCCATGGCCCCGGCGAAAAGACCGGCGCCTGTAATGATCGATGGAAGGTGAAAGCGGGTTCGCACGGGCGCGGAGGGGTCCTGTTTACGTTATTCGGCGGCGCGTCCGGCCGCAATTGAAACAGCATAGCGCGATTGGTACAATTACGCCACTTTCAGAGCCAAACGTGTCTTTGCTCAGTGATATTGTCAGTAGGTAACTGCTCAGTGAATATGTCAGTCCATGAGAGGACTACATTTGACCGAGCGAGAAGCGAAGAGAGCACAGATACTGAACCTTGTTCTGGAGGGGCGT
>VGZY01000018.1 GCA_016872355.1 SAR202 cluster bacterium
GCCCCTCCAGAACAAGGTTCAGTATCTGTGCTCTCTTCGCTTCTCGCTCGGTCAAATGTAGTCCTCTCATGGACTGACATATTCACTGAGCAGTTACCTACTGACAATATCACTGAGCAAAGACATCAGCACGTCCCGTTATTGACCCTTTTTGCGGGCCGTTGATACACTAGGGGGGCTAACCGCCCAAGACGTCCCTGTAGCTCAGGTGGATAGAGCAGCTGCCTTCTAAGCAGTTGGTCGCGGGTTCGAGTCCTGCCAGGGACGCCAACATCCCCAGAAACCCCTCCGGGGCTTCGCCTCCGCACGGGCAGGCAACTGACGTCTCTCCTCCTCATACATGGGATCGATGACCGCCCCGAGTAGCCCTTCCATTTTGGCCCTAAATGTTACCGCCGTCTGGGTACCTGCTTTCCTTCGCTCCTCTCAACTTGTTCACTCCCATGACGCAGGCGTGACGGAAACCGTCGCGCCTGTCCTTTTACCCTCGGGGCGTGTAGAGTAGTTGTATAGTTCGCTTCCTGCGAATCGTGACGGATTTCGGAGGTCCGGGACATGCCGGAGTCTTACGAGGGTAAAGTGAGGGCGCCTGAGTTCCCGTCCGGCCTGGACTGGATGAACTCGGACCGCCCGGTCGCGCTTAGTGAGTTTCGCGGCAAAATTGTCATCCTGGACTTCTGGACCTTCTGCTGCATTAACTGCATGCATATCCTCCCGCAGCTCGCAAAACTAGAACAGAAATACCCGGATGAGCTCGCGGTGATCGGGGTCCACTCGGCAAAGTTCATGGCGGAGAAATCGAGCGAGGCCATACGCCAGGCGATACTCCGTTACCACATTGAGCACCCGGTCGTTAATGACAAGGACTTCACAATATGGAGATCGTACGGCGTTCGCGCATGGCCGACCCTCATGTTCATCGATCCCGAAGGAAAAGTGATCGGCCGACACCAGGGCGAGATCTCTTTTGATTCACTGGACCGTGTGGTGGCGGATATGGTGAGGCAGTTCGACTCCAGGGGCATCCTTGACCGGCATAGGATCAAGCTGACCCTCGAGAAGGACAAGGAGCGCGACCGCCCTCTCTCCTGCCCCGGCAAAGTCCTCGCGGACGCCGCTTCCGGGCGGCTCTTCATCGCGGACTCGAACCACAACCGCGTCGTCGTCGCAACTCTGGACGGCGTGGTGACGGACGTTGTGGGCAGCGGTCATGCGGGCCTCGCGGACGGAGACTTCGCATCGGCCGCGTTCAACAACCCCCAGGGAATGGCGATAGACGGCGACGCCCTGTATGTCGCCGACGCCAGGTCACACGCCGTGCGCCGGATCGACCTTGCGGCAAAGTCCGTCACCACAATCGCCGGCGCTGGCGGCCAGGCGATGCGCCTCCATCGCGGCGGCCACGGGCCTGACGTGCAGCTCAACTCTCCTTACGACCTTGCGCTGCATAACGGCGCGCTATTTATCGCGATGGCAGGCTTCCACCAGATATGGAAGATGGACCTTGCATCCGGCCTCATCGGGCCGCATGCCGGCTCCGGCACAGAAGGCATCGCGGACGGGCCGGCGGCGGAAGCGATGCTGGCCCAGCCGTACGGGATCGCGACAGACGGCGACGCTCTCTATTTCGCGGACAGCGAGACGAGCGCCGTCCGGCGGGCGGACATCCACGACGGCGGCGCGGTCACGACTATCGTCGGGACGGACCTCTTCCAGTTCGGCGACGCGGACGGCGTGGGAGAGGACGCCCGCCTCCAGCATGTGCAGGGCCTTGCCCTTCACAATGGGCTTCTTTACATCACGGACACCTACAACAACAAGATCAAGACCGTCGACCCTGCGACCCGTGAGGCGGTGACATTCGCAGGCGATCGCGAC
This sequence comes from SAR202 cluster bacterium, assembly GCA_016872355.1. Lineage (NCBI taxonomy): Bacteria > Bacillati > Chloroflexota > Dehalococcoidia > SAR202 cluster bacterium. Next base: position 1,879 of record VGZY01000018.1, read on the forward strand.
CCCGGCATGTCCGACGGCGCATTCCACGAGGCACGGTTCTACGAGCCGGCCGGCGTAAGCCCTGCACATGGTAAGCTGTACGTGGCAGATCCGAACAACCATGCGATACGCGTAATCGACATCCCCACTCGATGGACCAGAACCCTGACCCTGGACTGGAGTCGCTTGCCGGAAGCGGCCCGGACAGGGGCCACAGGGGGCCGCTGACAATATCGGCGCGGCTCGGAAAGGCGGGTGGCCCTGCTTTGACCGCCTCAAATCGCCTCGCTGTATCTGTGGCGCCACCGAAAAATCACCCAGAGGCGCGTAATGCTCAACAGACTCATCAACGAAACAAGCCCTTACCTTCTTCAGCACGCCAACAACCCCGTGGACTGGTACCCCTGGGACCCGGAGGCGTTCGAGAAAGCCAGGGCCGAGGACAAGCCCATCCTCCTCAGCGTGGGCTATTCCGCGTGCCACTGGTGCCACGTGATGGAGCACGAGTCGTTCGAGAACCGCGATATCGCCAAGCTGATGAACGACAACTTCGTCTCGATCAAGGTGGACCGCGAAGAGCGGCCGGACGTGGACTCCATCTATATGTCCGCAGTGCAGGCCATGACGGGCCGAGGCGGATGGCCGATGACGGTGTTCATGACGCCGGACGGCAAGCCGTTCTACGGCGGCACATACTTCCCTCCCGAAGACCGCCGCGGCATGCCCGGCTTTCCGCGCGTGCTCCAGGCGCTGGCGGAAGTCTACCGCGAGAACCGGGGTGAAATCCTCAAGACCAGTGGCCAGCTGATGCAGCACATGCGGCAAATGGATATCACGTCCAGTAGCCGGGACCCGCTCACGGACTCCATTCTCAACCAGGCCTTCAGCGGGCTGGCGAAGGACTTCGACGACAACTACGGCGGCTTCGGGTACCAGCCGAAGTTCCCGCAGCCGATGACTTACGAGTTCCTGCTCCGCCACTACGCCCGCACGGGCAGCCCCACGGCGCGCGAAATGGTCGACACGACTCTGGACCACATGGCCATGGGCGGCATCTACGACCAACTCGGCGGAGGGTTTCACCGCTACTCGGTCGATATGTACTGGCTTGTGCCCCATTTTGAGAAGATGCTTTACGACAACGCCCTTCTCGTCCGCCTCTACCTGCACGCATACCAGGTCACGGGGAAGCCCCTTTACAGAAGGGTTGTGGAAGAGACGCTGGAGTACATGCAGCGCGAGATGGTGTCGCCCGAAGGCGGCTTCTACTCCGCCCAGGACGCCGACAGCGAAGGCGAGGAGGGCCGCTTTTTCCTCTGGCGTCCGGACCAGGTGCGTGGCCTCCTTGGCGAGGAGGACGGCGATCTCGTAAACGACTACTACGGCGTCACTCCCCAGGGCAACTTCGAGGGTCGCAATATCCTCAGCGTCGCGGTCGACCCGGAAGCCTATGCACGTTCCAGAGACATGGCCCCCAAGGCGTTCCAGGAGCTTCTCGACGGCCTGCGCAGGCGGCTGCTGGAGGAGCGCTCGAAGCGCATCGCGCCGGCACGCGACGACAAAGTGCTAACCTCGTGGAACGGGCTGGCTATCACCGCGTTCGCCGAGGCGGCGCTGGTGCTTGGGCGGCCCGAGTATGCCGTGGTCGCCGATCGCGCGGCCACGTTTGTCATGGACAATCTGCGCCAGGATGGCCGTCTCCTTCGGACGTTCAAGGACGGGCAGGCCAAGTACAAGGGGTACCTCGAAGACTATTCGTTCCTGGCGTCCGCTCTGCTGCAGCTACACGAGGCCTCGTTCGACCGTCGCTGGCTCGATGACGCCATCGGACTGTGCCGGCAAATGGTTGAGCTGTTCTGGGACGCGGGGGCCGAGAAGTTCTACGACACCGGCGCGGACCACGAGGCGCTTGTCCTCCGCCCGCACGATATCTCGGACAATGCAATCCCTGCAGGCAGCTCAATGGCCGCGGACGTGCTGCTGAGGCTTGCGGTCATCACAGGCGACGCCGACCTGCGCGAGAAGGCGGCGGCGGCCCTCCGCGGCGTGCGCGAGCTCATGTCGCGCGCCCCCAGCGGGGCGGGCCACTGGCTCTGCGCTCTGGACTTCTACCTCTCCACGCCGAAGGAGATCGCCATAGTCGGCGAGCCCGGCGCGCCGGATACGATGGCCCTCCTCGCGGAAGTGCACAACATGTACCTCCCCAACCGTGTGCTCATCGGGAGCGACGGCGGCCCAGTCGGCGCGGTCGAATTGCCGCTCCTGGAGTCGCGCACCATGGTGGGCGGCAAGGCGACGGCGTACGTGTGCGAGCACTACGTGTGCCAACTGCCTGCAACCGACCCGCAGGCGCTTGCCGCCCAGCTCGGGGGCGATTGACCATGTGCAGGCTGAGATAGCAAGATTGCAGTGCATCCGGTATATCTTGATATCCGGTCCCGAATACACCGGCGCCGCGACTCTAAGTGCCATGGGCGAATGAATTCGCCGCTGGGGGCGCGTGGTCTGCTTTGCAGGCCACGTCGCCGGATGTCCGCCTTCGCGGACAATGAAGAATGCCTGGAGCATCATGCTCCGGGATGATCGGATCGTCCGCGAAGGCGGACGTTTGGCGTCGTTCATCGCGAAGCGATGTACGCGCCCTCAGCGGCGAATTCATTCGCCAACGGCCTCTCGTGCCACCCTGGGCCATCCCCCTTCCCACCTGAGCGGCAGCGAAGGGTCTACGGGCGCTGCCGGCGTGCGGTCGTCCAAATTGCAGGCACGGTTCTTAGACCCTTCGCTGCCGCTCAGGGTGGCAGTACTTGTTACGGGTTATTGCTTGTATACCATTGGTCGCTATGTCATTGCGCCTATTAATTTCTTACCCCGATAATTCGCGGAAATCGCCACGAAACAATTTCCCGACCATCGTACTCCATCAAAGCTATTTCGCGTTTAAGATAGCGTCTTATGTGCAGGCGAGCACACGCCCCGCAGCGCAGAATCAAGCGGGGAATCAAGGGGTATTCGTGCGTGGTTTGTCCTCGCGTGCGGCGCGGAGAATGGTGTGGGTGTAGGCGGCCCTGTAATCGAACTCAGGCAGCGCGTCGAACTGCACCAACTGCTCGTGAAGGACCTTCCACTGCTCGTCCGTCATCCAACCGAAGCCGTGCGCCCCGGTGACGGGCCCGAAGGCGTCGGCCATCTCCGCCTGCAGCATGAAGCGCTGGTGGTCGCGGTCCTCCTCCGGCGCGTACTTCATGACCACGCTCACGGCCCCGTCCGGGTCCGCCTGGATGTCCTCCATCGCCCTCAGAGTCGCCCGCAGGAAGCGCGCCAGCCGGTCGGGTGAGCCCGCGACCATGTCCTCCCTCGTGATGAACGTCAGACCGATGTTGTCGACGCCGAAATCCTCCGGCGACCATTGCAAGACCTCGAAGCCGAGGCGTCTGATGGTGTCCGGCTCGTTGGACTTGAATACCGCGAGCAGGTCTACCCTGCCCTCCGTGAGAACGCGGACGTCGAAGCCGGCGTTGACCTCGCGGATCTTCGACCGGTCCACCCCGTTCGCGCTGAGCATCGCAAGGTAGTCGGGAGGGACGGATGTCCTGTAACCGAAGGTCTTGCCTTCCCAGTCCTTCGGCGTGCGCATACCGGAGCTCTCCAGGGCGACGTACGCCTGCTGGCCGCGCTGGCCGAACAGGGCGAACGCTACTACGGGGAGGCCCGGATCTGCCCGCCGCTTCAGGACGGAAGAGGCGGCGGCGGTGGTCACATCGACGTCGCCGGACATCAGCAGCTTCAGGTGCTCTCCGGTTGCGGCGTGCCGGATTTCCACGTCCAGCCCTTCCTCCCTGAAGTAGCCCCGCTCCTGCGCCACGTAGACAGCTACGAACGGCAGGTTGGCCTGCGGCTTGAAGCCGGCCATGAATACGAGTTTCTCCGCCGATTGCAGTGCATCCGCCGCGGGGGACGGTCCCGGCGTGGCGTCCTGCCGCTCGGCGCACGCCGTCATGAGAACCAGCGCCAGGCTTGTCAGCAGCAGTCGCATCATCGTCGTTGCGCCTGGCGGGACTCGTGCCAGAAGAGGGTACGGCCCTCTGCGTAGGCCGTGAGCGCCGTGAGCGCCACGCCGATGGCGGCCAGGACGACGATCGCTGCGAACAGCGTGGGCATGTCGATATTGTTGTGCGCGACGATGATCACGCTGCCCAGGCCGCGGTCGCCGGTGAACCACTCGCCCACCACGGCCCCGATGACTGCCAGGGGCACCGTGATGCGGAAGGCGGCGAACAGGTACGGCAGCGCGCTCGGGAGTCGCAATTTGAGGAAAATCTCGACCGTCGAGGCCGAAACGGAGCGCATGAAGTCCAGCGCGCCGGAGTTGACGGACCTGAAGCCGGCGATCGCGCTCACGAGCACCGGGAAGAACGTGATGAGCGCCGCGATGAGCACCTTGGGGAACGACCCGAAGCCGAACCAGATGACGAACAGCGGCGCGACTGCGATCACCGGCGTCACCTTCACGAGGAGCGCCAGGGGGTACAGCGTGCGCTCAGCGGCCCGCGAGTGCGCCATTACGGTGGCCGCCGCGACCGAGGCCGCGCATCCCAGTGCGAAGCCAGCCGCGGCCTCTGCGAGCGTCACCGCGCCGTGGCGGGCGAAGTGGCCGGGGCGGTCCATGAGGCGCGCAGCGATGTCCGAGGGCGCCGGGACAACGTATACCGGCGTGCCCGACAGCCTTACCCAGATCTCCCACACCGCCAGCACGGCGAGCACAGCGGCGACCGGCGCGGCGACGTCCACAAGCCGGCGCGCCCCGCGGCCCCTATCCTCGCGCTGCGGCATACGCCACCCCCGCGGAAAGGCTGTCCTTCACCCGCCGCACAACGGCCATGAACTGGGCGCTGTGCTCAAGAGAGTCGTCGCGAGGCCGTGGAAGGTCAACGGGAATGTCATCAAGGATCCTGCCCGGCGACGGCGACAGGACGATCACACGGTCGGACATGCTCACCGCCTCCGCGATGCTGTGCGTGACCATGAGCGCCGTCGTGGGCGAGGCCTCCCATACCCTGAGCACCTCGTACCGCATGGCGGCGCGTGTAAGCTCGTCTAGCGCGCCCAGCGGCTCGTCCATGAGCAGCACGGCCGGCCTGAAGACGACCGCGCGGGCCAGTGCGACGCGCTGCTTCATCCCGCCGGAAAGCTCATGTGGGTAGAAGGACCGGAACGCAGAGAGGCCGACCGCGTCTATCATGCGCTCCACGGCCGCGCTGGCGTCCTCGCTTCGGCCCGCCCGGTTGACATGGAGCGGCAGCGCGATGTTGTCACGAACGGTCCGCCACGGCAGGAGACACGGGTCCTGGAAGACGAAGCCGATCTGCTTGCCGCGCTGCGCCTCGCGCGGAGGCTTGCCTGCTATGGTGATCTTCCCGGCGGACGGCGTAATGACGCCGCCCACCGACTTCAGGAGGGTCGTCTTCCCGCACCCGCTCGGGCCGATGATGGAGACGAATTCGCCTGCCGCCACGGAAAGGCCGACGCCGTCCAGCACAGCCGGCCCGCGCCCTTCGCCGGGGCGATAGCTGTGCGAGAGTCCGCGGATGGCGATGTGCGGCGGCGCTTTCATGGCGGGCCAATCTACTCCTACAATGGGTATCATAGCATCGGAGGGTACCTGTTGAAGCTCGGCAGGCCGGTCCACATTGCAGAGGGCATCTGGCAGGTGCGGGCGCTCGGCTCGCGCGTGACCGCCGTGGAGAGCGGGGACGGCCTGCTGCTTGTGGACGCCAGCTCACGCGGCAGCCTCGCGCCCATCAGGGACGGCCTCGCCTCCGCCGGGCTCCCGCTGGACCGGGTGTCGCTCGTCGCCGTGACGCACCACCATCCCGACCATACCGGCGGGTTGCGCGAGCTGGTGGATGCGACCGGCGCACCCGTGGCGGCGCACCCTGCTGACGCCGGTGTGGTGAGCGGCGCCGTGCCCGCGCCGAACCCGTTCCGCCGCCGTTACGCCGCCCGGATGTCCGGCCCGGCCGTCGCGAGGCTGAACGGACGCGCCTGCGAGGTGGTCTACGAGATGCAGGACGGCGCGGCCGTGCCCGGCTTCGACGGCGTCGTCGCCATCCACACGCCGGGCCACACGCCCGGGAGCGTGTGCATCTACTTGCCGGACAGGAAGGCGCTGATAGTGGGCGATGCCCTGCAGAACCGGTTCGGCCGCCGTCTTAGCCCGCCATCATCCTTGTTCACCGAGGACGCGGCGTCGGCGATGCGCTCGCTGCGGCGGCTACTGGAGCTGGAGTTCGAGACGATCGTGTTCAGCCACTTCCCGCCGGTCCGCAGCGGGGCGCGCGATGCGCTAAGTGCGATGCTGGAGGGGCGACGCCGCTAGCCGGCCTGCCGGAGGTGCTGGTTGCGGTACTGCACGCGCGCCTTGAGAAGCACGATGCCGCCCGCCAGCAGGACGCCGAAGACGCCCACAGGGTCGCTCTGGAGCGCCCATCCGGCCAGGGGGGTTACGATGAAGTACGACGCCCCGGTGTACCCGGCGTTCCGGGTCGCCACGAGCACCAGCAGCGCGATCACGGCCCCCACCGGCACGCCCAGCGGCGCCAGGCCCGCCGTGGTGCCCATCGCAACCGTCACGCCGGTGCCGCCCTTGAAGCCCTGCGTGACCGGGAAGATGTGCCCCGCCAGCACGGCCGCCATCGCCACCAACCCCACCCACGACGGCCACCCCATCAGGTAGACCGGCAATGTAGCCGCGAGCCCCTTCAGGATATCCAGTCCGAAGACCATCAGCCCGAACTTGCGCCCCGCCTCGCGAAAGATGTTCGCCGCGCCAGGGTTGCCGGTGCCGACCGTCCTGATTTTCACCCCCGCGCGGCGCGCGACCAGGTCACCGGCAGGCACCGTGCCGATGAAGTAAGCGATGATTGTCCAGACGACGATCAGCGGCAAGCCCAAGACGCTCTCCAGATACGCAATGTGCGATTCTCTGCGTTGTAGTTAGCTATGTTATGGTATCTCGGCGGCGTTGTCCACTACTTCTATTTTGAACTGATAGGCAATGTCGCCGACCGAGAATTTGGCAAGGAATTCCAGAACATATACGCCCGGCGGCAAGTCAACATTGAAAGGCTTCATCAAGTCCGGGGTGATCACCGCCTGTCCAGTCATTAGCGGGGTTGCCTGCGCAACCGTATAGACACCGCCGGAGATATTGGTGACTGGTAATTCCGAGACAGCTTCAATGACAACCTCTCCACCTCGCTTTACGATCACCGGAGTCGCGTTGGCGAAGTCCGGCCAGCGTATAACGTCCCCACGCCTGCGCACGCCCTGGCCGATGGGCCAGCAGTGGCTCCCTGCCCGCCCGCCGTCCACAACGTCGCCGTACCTGATCTCGAATCGCGGCAACGGAGGTGGCGGCGCAACGCCTCCCGAAGGAATTGGCCCGATAATAACTTGTGGCCGGTCTCTGTACTTCACTTCCAACTTGAAGTCGTACAGCGCTGAAACCATCAACCACTCTCCGCGCACGGTGAGAGAATACACGCCCGGGTACAGGTCCACTTCGAGCGGCCCGCCGGAGCCGAACTCTATGAACTTGATGTCCGTATCCAGCCAGGGGGAGCTTTGAGATACACGGGATATCCATCCAGACAGGGTAGATGTGCTATACCCCTCCGTGACTTGGAACGCAATGGACTCACCTCCAAAGACGGAAACAGCGCGCGCCGCATCGAATCCCTCCCAGGGTGCTAACGTGGCACACACGTTGCCCATGTAGACGCCGGATTCTTGTTTAGGGAAGTACCGGCATTGTACCCTGCGATTGCCCATAACCCGGGTGTCTCCGAAGTGGACGAACAACGAAGGTAAGTCAGGCATCGGCGTTGCGGGCGGCAAAGGCGTCAGCGCCCCTTGCACCCCGGAAGGCGGGACATACCAGATGCTGGAAGGATCACTCGTCCACGGCGTCGGCGTGGGCTCAGACGTCGCCGCCGGCAGCGGCGTCCACGGGTCGGCGGCTGCCGGCGAACATGCGGCGATCAGCCCCGAGAGTGCCAACGCGACGATTGTGTACAGCGTTCTCAAAGTTGCTCCTCGACACTCGCGGCCGGCTCAGACCAAAATTGCGCCCATGGTCAATCGAAGCTGGTGCTGCCGCCTTGCCCCATGGCATGTATGAGCATTCCGATGCCGGTCCAGACAAGGTATACGCCTCCCGTAATGGCAGAAAACACATGGAGCCCACGAGGGACAGGAGTGCACGCCTTCAGGTGTCGCGCGTACTCGTCAATAATGGCCTCGCGCCTGCCAATTACTACCGCCCCAACCACAATTAGCGCAAGGCCCATGATCGCCCAGGACACCCTTCCCACGGTTTTGAAAACAGAACTGCTCTCGATGCTGGGCGGGATGCCTGGCAAAGCCTCAATCGCAACAAGTCCGGCAATGGCGGCCCACGCGGCAAGGACGACTATCCCGAAGACGAACGCGCGTCGCCTGGCGCCGTTCCGACCGGCAACAGCCGTTGTCGCAGACTCATAGGGTCGCTTGGCATAAAGTAGGGCCGCAACATAAGCTCCACGCCGCTTAACACAAGACATGCCAATGTACAACGTAGCCAGAGCGACGAGTATCAATTCGATATTTGGGACGAGCATTTGCTCTCCAGCCTGGTAGGTGTTTCAGAAATCATGAGGCCGGAATTGCGAAGCGCCGTGTCGAGAAAAAACCCGCCATTAGGCGTGTGAGGCTTCGCACAACCTCCATGTTCGTCGCTCAAATATGGGATGGGTATCCCGGCGGCGTTGACTAGTACCCTAACGGCGCCGTCCTTGGCGACGGTCTCGGGTGAGGCGTCGGCGTCGGATGCGGTATGACGTCCAACCTGAAGTCGTAATATACCCTGCCGTTGGGCCACGTGCCTTTCAAGATCAGCGCACAGGACGACGGAAAGAGATCAACCATGAGCGGCTCACCGGAGACAATCTCCTTCATCATAGTGCCCGTCTCAAGCCAGGGCGTCCTCTTCATCGCGATGTAAATGCCGCCGGTGATGGTTGAAGTCGAATAACCATCGGATAGGACAAAGGTCAGCATATCGCCGCTCAAGACCGGCACCGGGCGCGCGGTGTCGAAGCCGTCCCACGGCGCGAGCGATCCGATCTGGGCATGGGTATACGTGCCGTCCTCTTTGACTCCGAAGTACCTGGCCTCCACGCGCCTGTTGCCCAGCACCCGGCTGTTGCCGGCCAGAACGTACATCCACGGCAGGTCCGGCTCGGCGGTCGGCGCAGGCAGCGGCGTCACAGGCTCGCTCGTCGGCGGCGGCTCCATGGCTGTCGCTGTGTGCGCCGGCAGCGGCGTCCACGGCTCGGCCGCCTGTGCGGAGCACGAGATGGTGAGCATTGCTAAAGCAACCAGTGGCAGCGCACCGAAGAATCCGAGTCCGGTTGGCCTTCTCGGAGCTATCGCCCTCACTCTATCACCTCAATCAGGAATCGGGCCGTCGCCGCGCCAACCGGCCAGCCCGCATGTACGTCGAGCACGTACCTCCCGGGAGGGATATCGAGGCGGAACGGGCCATTCAGGTCTGGCAAGAGCACCAGTGAGTCACCTCGTGGCACCGGCTGCGTCGTGCCCGGGTAGATCCCGCCCGTCAGCGAGTCGGGCCCATCGTGCGCCTCCACCTGCACCTGGACCAGAGCGCCCTTCTTCACCCTGATTGGCTCCCCAGCGGCTATCCGCACCCAGCTATCCGTGTTCTCGCAGCTCAGGCCTTTGGAAGCGGGTCCTGCCCAGCAGTAGCTCGTTATCTCGCCCACCGTCGCGAGGCCGTCGCCGTGGCGCAGGCTGAACGACGGGAACGGATATGTCGGGTACGGAGTCGCCGTAGGCGTGGGCGTTCGGGTCGCCGGGTCCCGCACTGCGTCCTCTATGCGTTTGATCAGCTCCGCCTCCGAGATGCCTTCCACGTCTGCCATATGCCAGGAGTACATCCCAACTATCTGCACCCTACCGTCCACTATCTTGAGCCGGTACACGGAGGAAATGTTTATGTACGTGTTCGGCAGTTGCCCGACCGGCCCCACGAGCAAAATGAAGCGCTCGCCGTCCTCCATCGGAAACAAGCGGCATTCAGAGCGGTGAAGGAGCGTGAAGCGCCCATTTCCGGCGCCCTTGAAGTAGCGGTCGACCTCAATCTCGTAGGTCGTGAACCACCCAAAGGCCAATTGCTCAAGGTCTACCGTCAGGAACTTCGATTCGTTATTGACGTTTCGGACCGGCAGCGTGGAGACGACGAGCGTGGACTTCGTTACCGCCTCGAACAGCGGCATGGAATTGTCGGGACCCGTTCGGAGGCACGACGGTCGGATAGCGGGAAACGGCGTCGGCGTCGGCGGCGCTGGCGTGCGGGTGGGCCTGACCTCCGGCGCCCGCGCCTGCGCCGCCGGGGCCGGAGCGGCGGGCGGGAGCTGCACAAGCAACGGTCCCGGCGTAGCCGAAGGCTCTGCAGTCGCCGCCGGCAGCGGCGTCCACGGCTCGGCCGCCTGCGCGGAGCACGCGGCTAAAAGGCACGCGCCGACGGCAAGAGTGACGACCAACGTCACTTTCATTGGGCCTGCTCCCTTACCGACTTCCAAATAAGTCCGATCAACTCGTCGGCGGGTATTCCCTCAAGCGTCCGCATTGGCCCGGCATTGGGGCTTACGATGTGGACCACATCGCCTCTAAGATCGAAGTGGAATACGCTCGATGCGTTGACAAATATGTGCGGTGCCCCATGTACCGGGCGCAAGAGCATTAACACCGGCCCTTCGCCTTCGACAAGGTACTCTCTGCATGGGGAAGAGAACCTGGCGAAAGTGATACTGGCCGGGCCTTTCCCTTTGAGATATCTAACGTCAACCAGCTCGGTCAGAACAAGTCGCTGAATTGAGTCCACGGTATGTCCCAGCATAACAAGCTCGTCCACGTTCGCCCTGCCTGGCATTGGACTCCCGATCACTATGGCCGTAGAGGACGCCACTGCCTGCTCGAGAGTCATGTAATACCACGGTACGAAGTCATAGGAACAATGTACTGTCGGTTGGGGTGGCTCCGGTAGCGGCCGCGCGGGACGCGGCATCGCCGGCTTTTCCGGCGGCCCGCTAGTGGCTGCGGGTTCGGGAGGCGCCGCTGTAGCCGCGATGCTGACCGGGAGCGCAGTCACGGCGGGGCTCGTCGCCGCCGGCAGTGTCGTCCAGGGCGCTGCGGCCTGCGCGGAGCACGCGGCGGCGGCGAGACCTCCCACAGCAAGAGCAAGCAACCTGTGGACCACTTAAGCACGCTCCTCACTTTGAGGACGCCTCAATGCGGGATATTAACGCATCGACGGACATGCCACGAACGTCGGCCATCTTGTCGGTTCCCTGCCCCACCACGATGGCCGTTCCGCCGGAGATGTCGATGTAGTTATCGACCGTCACCCGGAAGTAGGCGTCGGTAATCTGCGTATGGTGGCGAAGAAACACGATAATCCGGCCTTCCTCCGGAAGCGGGTACCGGCAGTCCGGCATTCCTGACCGCCTGACGATTCCGTTCGGTTGCGCCATGATGAACTCCTCGAACTGCAGGACTTTCACCCTGGCGTCACCTTCGTCTTTCAGATACTTTTCCACTCCGACCTCGTATAACACGACGCGGGCAGTCAACCCGGGGCCTCCGGCGGATTCCAGCCTTTCCTCTCTCCCAATCAGCTTCCCGAGCACGACGATCGCGGAGTTCGCGACGGCCTCCTCCAGCGTTACGTACATTTCGCGGATGAAGTCTCCAACGGCCTGCGTGCATGGCGTGGGCGCCGGCGTGGCCGAAAAGGCGAGGACTGTTGGCGTGGAAACCGGAGTTGCGGAAGCCGAGGGCAGAGGAGTTGGGGTTGGCGTTGGCGTCATGATCTGGGCGGGTTCGGTGGGGACCGGGGTCTCAGGTATGGCTGTGGCCTGGACCAAAGGTGTAGCCGTTGGAGTGGGCATACTCGCTGCTGGTATGGCAGCCTCTCGCGTGGGAGTGCCCGGCGCATCCGAAACGCAGGCTACCATCAACAGCAGCAGTAACGGTCCACTTACCGATACCTTTATGGCATTGTGCATTTGAGTTACCCAATCCCGGGAAATGCGTTGCGCCAAATCGTCCCAAATGTCGAGCCTCATTGCGCCCTGCCCTTCACCGTGCGAAAATACCGCGCAACCTGTACCTGAGAATACGAGAGGAGACGCCGAATGGTTTCCATAAAGCCGACTGTCGACCCTTCCATGCTCGGGACGTTGCGGTGGAGGAACATCGGCCCGCACCGCGGGGGCCGCGTCGTGGCCGTCGCGGGACACCCCACCGAGTACGCCACCTTCTACTTCGGCGCGTGCGCGGGCGGCGTGTGGAAGACGGACGACGGCGGCAACTACTGGCGCAACGTGTCGGACGGCTTCTTCAACACGGCGTCCGTCGGCGCAATCGCCGTCGCGGAGTCGGACCCCAACGTCATCTACGCCGGAATGGGCGAGGCATGCGTCCGCGGCAACGTCGCGCAGGGCGACGGCGTCTACAAGTCCACGGACGGCGGCGCCACATGGTCGCACGTGGGGCTGGAGCTCACGCGGCACATCTCCCGCGTCCGGGTCCACCCCGCCAACCCGGACATTGTGTACGTCGCCGCTCTCGGCAACATCTTTGGCCACGATGGCAGCCGTGGCGTGTTCCGGTCGGTAGACGGCGGGCGCACCTGGGCGAAGGTGCTCTTCCGCAGCGAGAAGGCGGGCGCGTGCGACCTGGTCATGGACCCGGCGAACCCCCGCGTGCTGTACGCCGCAACGTGGGAGAACCTCCGCCGTCCCTGGAACTTCTCCAGCGGCGGCCCGGACAGCGCTATCTACAAGACAGAGGACGGCGGCAATACCTGGAAGGAGATCACCTACGCCCACTGCCTGCCCAGGGGGCCGCGCGGCCGCGTCGGCGTCGCCGTCGCACCGAAAAGGCCCGGCCGCGTGTGGGCGATCGTCGAGTCGAAGGACCGCGGCATCTACCGCTCCGACGACGGCGGCGAGTCGTGGGAGATGCTCACGAACTCCGCCAACCTCCACCAGCGGCCCTGGTACTACAGCCACCTTGTCGCCGACCCCATGGACCCGGAGACGGTCTATGTCGTCGGCTCGAAGATGTACCGATCGAACGACGGCGGCCGCACCTTCACTGAGGTCACGACGCCGCACGGCGACAACCACGACCTCTGGATCGACCCGCGCAATACGCAGCGCATGATCAACGGCAACGACGGCGGGGCGTGCGTGAGCTTCAACGGCGGCGCTACCTTCTCCACCATCTACAACCAGCCCACCGCGCAGATATACCGAATGGACGCCGATAACCAGTTCCCCTACAAGGTCTACGGCACGCAGCAGGACAACTCCGCCATCAGCGTCCCCAGCCGCTCCTACAAGGGCGCAATATTGTTCTCCGAGTGCGAGTTCGTCGGCAGCTCGGAGAGCGGCCAGGTGGCCGTGCACCCCTCCGACCCTAATATCGTCTTCACCGGCGCGATCGGCAGCTCCGACGGCGGTGGGGACGCGATGCTGCGATACGACAGGCGCACCGGGCAGACGCAGGTGGTGTCGGTATGGCCGGAGTACGTCTGGGGCTGGGGCGTGCAGGACCACAAGTACCGCTTCCAGTGGACCTACCCCCTGCTCTTCTCCCCCCACGACCCCAACACGATTTACGCCGCCGCGGAGGTGGTGTTCCGCTCGACGGACCAGGGGATGAGCTGGAAGGCGTTCACGCCGGACCTTACCCGCAACGACCGTACGAAGATGGGGCCGTCCGGCGGCGACATCACGCACGACACGACGTTCGTGGAGCATTTCGGGACGATATTCTCGTTCGCGGAGTCGCCGCACAAGAAGGGCGTCTTCTGGGCAGGCTCGGACGACGGCCTCATCCACATCTCCAAGGACAACGGCAAGACCTGGAAGAACATCACCCCGCCGGGCCTGCCCGAGTGGTCCACGGTGAACATGATCGAGCTTTCGCGCCATGACCCGGCGAAGGCGTACGTGGCGGCGACCCGGTACCGGCTGGACGACCACAAGCCGTACCTGTTCAAGACGAGCGACTACGGCAAGACCTGGACGAAGATCGTGAGCGGCATCGACGACCGCAACTTCTCACGCGTGGTCCGCGAGGACACGGAGAAGCCCGGCCTGCTGTACGCCGGCTCCGAGTACGGCATATACGTCTCGTTTAACGACGGCGAGTCGTGGCAGTCGCTTCGCGGCAACCTGCCCGCCGTGGGCGTTCACGACCTCAAGGTCAAGGGCAACGAGCTTGCGGCGGCGACGCACGGCCGCTCGTTCTGGGTGCTGGACGATCTTGCCGTGCTGCGGCAGGCCGCCGACTCGATACGCGGCGAGGCGGCGCACCTGTTCGCTCCGGCGAGCGCCTACCGGCTGGCGCCGGACATGGCCGCGGGCCGCACGACGGGACCCGGGACGAAGTACATGCTGCGCCTTGGCGCGGCGGCGCTGTGGCACGAGAAGAAGCACCCCAACGGCGACGTGGAGGAAGTGTTCCTGGACGCCGGCAAGAACCCGCCGGAGGGCGTCGTCGTCCACTACTACCTCAAGGACAGGCCCGAGGGCGAGGTAACGTTGACGTTCCAGGACGAGGCGGGCAACACCATCCGCACCTTCACGCCGAAGCCGCCGGAGGAAGCGAAGCCCTCAACCGGCCCTGCGCCGGTGGCAGGCAGCGCCAGGTCAAAGAAGCGCTCCGAGAAGTTCATCCACGTGGAACCAGGCATGAACCGGTTCGTGTGGGACATGCGCTACCCGGGCGCGACCCGCATCAATGGGCAGGGCGACATCGATCCCGGCCACGTCGGGCCGTACGCCGTGCCCGGCAGGTACAAGGTCACGCTGAAGGTCGGCGTGAAGAGCTACACGCAGCCGTTCGAGCTGGTCAAGGAACCGCGCATCGCCACAATCGCCGAGGACTTCAAGGCACATTTCGACCTGCTCATGCGGATCCGCGACAGGGTGACCGAGACACACGAGGCGATCAACCGCATCCGCTCCGTCCGCCGCCAGATCGAGGAGTGGTCGGAGCTTGCGAAGGGCAAGGAGCCTCTGGCCGCGCTCCGCAAGGACGCGGAGGGCATCTGCGCCAAACTCTCCGAGATCGAAGAGGAGCTAATCCAGACAAAGTCCATCGACGGCATGGACGTCATCGCCCTGCCCACCCGCATCAACGCCAAGATATCGGAGCTTGCGTCCGTCGTCGCCAACTCGGATACGCGCCCAACCAGACAGTCGTATGATGTACTGGAGCACCTCAGCGCAAAGCTGGCCGAGCAGACCGACAAGCTGAAGGCGCTGATAGACGGCGACGTGGCAAAGTTCAACATGGAAGTGCGGAAACTGAATGTGCCGGCGATAGTGGGGTGAGTGGGGGTGTTTCCCCACCCGGACAGCCCCACAACAGGGGTACAGGGTACGGGGTACGGCCGAACAGCCATCACGCTCACCCGTCCCGATGGGGCATCGCCCCGATGCATCGGGGTCTCCCGTCAAGCACAGGAGAGGAACAATACAGACAGCCGACACCCTCTCTGTCCCGCAAATCCGGGACATCTCCCCCTGAGGGGGAGAAACGTAAGGGGGCAGGGAAGCCGGGTTAGGGATCGACGATCGGGCCTACGGCCCGATGACTTGGGAGTCTGAGGGCTTCGCCTTCAGTGGGGTACGGGGCGAAGCCCCGTGTCTTCTTCTTCCCCTTCCGCCGAAGGCAGGAAGGGGTTTGGGGGATGGTCCCAACACCCTCCCAATTCGCCGGACACACCACTGGCGCGGCGCTCACCGTAGACACTGCCTGCCCGGCCCACATTAACGATATTTCGAAGGACGACACACCGTTACCATGTCAACAACAACCCAACCCAACTTCAAGGTCGTCGGCGCCCGGCCGGTGAGGCACGACGGCGTCGAAAAAGTCACCGGCAGCGCTCAATACGGTGCGGATATCTACCTGCCGGGGATGCTCCACGGCAAGATACTGCGGAGCCCGCACGCCCACGCGCGCATCGTCTCCATCGACACGAGCGCCGCGGAGACGCACCCGGACGTGCGCGCCGTCGCCACGTGGCGCGACCTCCCACCCGCACCACCCATCGCCAGGACCGTCCTGCCCAACCAGACGCCGCTGGACAACGTGTTCGCGAAGGACAGGGCGCTCTACAAGGGCCACCCCGTGGCGGCCGTCGCGGCGACGAGCCTCCACGCAGCACAGGAGGCGCTTGCGCTGATCAGGGTCGTTTACGAGCCGCTGCCGGCTGTGACGACCATCGAGGAGGCGCTGAAGCCAGACGCGCCAGTGCTACACCCGCACTGGCAGCCTTTGCCGAGCATCGCGGCGCTGCCTGAGAAGAACAACATCGCCGCGCACCAGCGCCACGTCATCGGCGACGTCACGGCCGGCTTCGCAAAGGCCGACGTCGTCATCGAGCGAGAGTTCCGCACGAAGTCCGTCCACCAGGGTTATATCGAGCCACATGCGTCAACGGCAAGATGGGACAGACCTTTACCGAATTCTCCTCTCCCTCTGGGAGAGGATGTCCCGATTCTATCGGGACAGGTGAGGGACTCAGGCCGCCTTACCGTATGGACGTGCAGCCAGGGCCACTTCGGCATACAGGAGCAGCTTGCGAAGCTGCTCGCGCTGCCGGTATCTCAGGTCAGGATCATCCCCACCGAGATCGGCGGCGGCTTCGGCGGCAAGCTGCAGCCGTACCTTGAGCCGGTGGCGGCCGCGCTGGCGAAGAAGAGCGACAGGCCGGTCAAGATGGTAATGGACCGGGCCGAAGAGCTCGAGGCAACCGGCCCCGCGCCCGCGACTCACGTGAAGGTGAAGCTGGGCGCGACGAAGGACGGCCGACTGGTGGCCGGCAAGGCGCAGATATTCCTGGAGGCCGGGGCGTTTCCCGGTGCGCCAATGGCGGCCGCGCTGGCGGCGGTGTTCTCCGCGTACGCCATCGAGAACACGGAGCTGGACGTCTACGACGTTGTCACCAACAAGCCGAAGTCGGCCGCGTACCGCGCGCCCACCACGCCGTGCATGGCCTTCGCCGTCGAGGGAACGATGTCCGAGCTTGCCGAGACCCTCGGCATGGACCCTATCGACCTGCGCATCATGAACGCCGCCAGGCCCGGCCAGCGCCGCGCGGACGGCCTCATGAACGGCGCAATCGGCGCGATGGAGGTCATGCAGGCGGTGAAGTCGCACCCGCACTACACCGCTCCGCTGGGAGGAGAGGGGAATAAGGGCAAAGCCGCCAGTTTCGGGCGGGGCATCGCCATCGGCTTCTGCCGAAACAACGTCGGCACCGGCGCGGCCGTCGCCAATGTGCTCGCAGACGGCACGGTCGGCCTGGTTACGGGCGCCATCGACATCGGCGGCACGCGCACTGCCGTCTCCCAGATGCTCGCCGAGGCGCTCGGGATAACGGTTGACCGCATCAACCCGTCGATCGGCGACACCGACTCCATCGGCTACACGACGAACACGGCGGGCAGCAGCGTCATCTTCAAGCTGGGCCACGCCGTGAACGACGCGGCGAACGACATCAAGCGCCAGCTCAGGGAGCGCGCGGCGAAGGTGTGGGGCGTGCCGCTCGACGCCGTGGAGTACTCTGACGGCGGTCTGCGCCACAAGTCAGACGGCGAGTTGAAGCTCTCGTTCAAGCAGATCGCCGCGATGCTCAACGAGACCGGCGGGCCGGTGGTCGGCCGCGGCAACCTGGCGGCGACGGGCTCAACCGGCTCGTACTCCGCGAATATCGTGGACGTGCAGGTGGACCCGGAGACAGGCAAGGTCAGGATTCTGCGCTACACCGCGCTGCAGGACGTGGGCCGGGCGATACACCCGTCTTACGTGGAGGGGCAGATACAGGGCGGCACGGCGCAGGGCATCGGGTGGGCGCTCAACGAGGAATACTTCATGAGCGCGGACGGCAAGATGCTCAACACGAGCCTGCTGGACTACCGTATGCCCACGGCCTTCGACGTGCCGATGATCGAGGCGGTGATGATCGAGGTCCCGAACCCGAACCACCCCTTCGGCGCAAAGGGCGTCGGCGAGGCCAACATCTCCCCGCCCATCGCCGCCCTCGCGGACGCCATCTACCACGCCACCGGCGTCCGCCACCGCAGCCTCCCCATGAATCCGGGGAGAATAGTGAATAGTGAATTGAACAGCCGGATCCCGGTCCGATAATTCACTATTCACTATTCTAAATTCACTATTCCTCACACCCCCACCGCCCACCCATCCCTCCGCGGGTCCGCCCCACCGTGATATATGCCGGACTCGGGGTCCAGCAAGAGGCAATGGCCTCCGCCGACGCGGTACGGCCACGGCTCCATGATGGTGATCTCGTGGCCGCGCATCTCAAGGTCGCGCCGCACGTTGAGCGGGACACGCTCCTCCATGTGCACGTTCCTGCCGGAGAACAGACGGAATAGCGGCGCCTCTATCGCCTGCTGGATGTTCATGCCGTAGTCCAGCACGTTCATAACCATCTGCGCCGTCGTGTGCGTGATTCCCCAGCCCCCGGGCGTCCCTATCGCCGCGTAGAACTTGCCGCCCTTCAGCGTGATCGTCGCGGAGTACGGCGAAGCGCCGCGCCCGCCGGGCCTGATCGCGTTCGGCGCGCTGGGGTCCACGTCGAACACCATGGACATGTTGTTGAGGAAAATGCCTGTGTCGCCAACCGCCAGGCCGCAGCCGAAGTAGTGGCCCAGCGACTGGGTTATCGACACGACGTTCCCGTCGCGGTCAGCCACTACGAAGTGCGTCGTGTGCCCGCCGCTGTGCTCCTCAGGCGACCCGCCTGAGATCGCGCCGGCCGGCCGGGGCCGGGCGTAAGACTCGCCCTCCACCGCCGCGGCCTTCTCCATGTCAATGCGCGCCCTCTGCTTCGCCGCGTAAGCCTCCGACAGCAGCCCCGCCACGGGCACCATCGCGCGCGAGGCCTCCCCTGCGTATTTGATGCGGTCGGCGACGGCGAGCTTGCACGCCTCCACCTGGATGTGCAGGCTGTCCGCATCGCCGTGTCTCAGCGCCTCCGGCCCGTATCCCTCCATGATCTTGAGTGCTTCCAGCACCTGGAAGCCGCATAGCTCCGGGGCCGTGGAGAATACCTGGTGGCCACGATACTGGGTGCTGACCGGGTCGGCCCACTCCGGCCTGTACGTGGACAGGTCCTCGTATGAAAGGACCCCGCCCGCGCGCTGGGTATGCTTGACGATCCTGTCCGCGAGCTCGCCGTTGTAGAAGACCTCCCTGCCCTGCCTGGCGATCTTGGTGAGGCTGGCCGCAAGCTGCGGCATGACCACCTTCGCGCCTGGTCGCGGCGCTCGGCCGTTATTGGTTAGCAGGATTGCCGCCGATGTGGGGAACGGCCGCAGTCGCCACGCGAAGTAGTCGGTACGGTAGTTGTTGGCGTAGGTGAATGGGAATCCGTTCCCAGCGTAGTCAATTGCGGGCCGGAAAAGGCGCTCACGGTCCTTCGTGCCGTATTTCTCGTGCAGCATGAGCCATCCGGCCACATTCCCCGGCACAAGCGGCGCCATCGCCCCAAGGTCGAGGGCATCCAGCTTGAGCCCCTCCACCTGCAGGCCGAACGGCACGCGCCCGCCGAAGTTCAAGGTGCGCACGCGCCGCTCCTTCGCGACATACATCACCGCCGAGCCTGTGCCGCCGATGCCGGACATGTACGTCTCGGCAACTCCGAGCGTCGCAGCTACTGCCACGGCGGCGTCGAACGCATTCCCGCCTTCCGACAGCACCTCCATTCCCGCCTGAGAGGCAAGCATGCTGCCGGAGGAGACCATGCCGTTCGCGCCCATTACCACAGGGCGTGTCGGCGGTGGGAACTTGTGCCAGTTGCGCATCGCGAGACTCCTTCGAAATAACGTGTGGCGCACCGGGCGCGCCACCTGCTACAATTTAACGCGACGAATCAGGAGGTGCCGTTCAGTGTCCCAGACGCAGGCTTTCGACTACCGAGCCGACGACAGGCAAGTATGGGAGGAGGACCTCGACTCCTTCGTGCCGAAGCGCGTGTATGACACTCATATCCATTTGTTCAAGAAGTCGGAGATTGCCCCGGCGGCCCTCGCAGAGGTCCATTTCGAGGACGCAGATTTCAACAGGCTGAAGGCATGGACCTCCACGATTATGCCCGGCCGCGAAGCCCACTTCCTCGTGCTGGGGACGCCGTCCAAGGGGTCCAATACGAAGGCGCACAACGACATGATGTTCAATGAGGTCCGCGCGGACCCGCTGTCAAGGATGAACAGGCTTACCACGCCCGCCTGCACACCCGAAGACATTGAGCGAGATTTCCGAAGGGGCTTCGTGGGCCTGAAGGTCTATCGCATCTACGCAACGAGCGGAAACGCGAAGGACTGCCGCATCCACGAGTTCCTGACGGAGCCGCAGATGGAAGTCGCCAACCAGCTCGGGATGTGGGTCACCCTGCACCTGTCGAGAGAGATGGGCTGCGGCGACGAGGAGAACCTCAAGGACCTGGAGAACTACACGAAGAAGTACCCGCGGATCAAGTGGATCCTCGCTCACTCGGCGCGCAGCTTTATCTGGAAGCCGATACGCCTGGCAATCGACCGCCTGCGAGCTATGCCGAATATATACTATGACCTGTCTGCAGTCTGCGAGGTGAGGGCCTTCACAACCCTGTTCCAGCAGGAAGACCACAGGCGAATCTTCTACGGGTCCGACGGCATCGACTCCACGGGCTACCACGGGTATTACGTGCCGTTCGGCCACGCGTGGCAACAGGTGAAAACCGATAAGCTTACGATGCACCCGCTGACGACGAACAGGCGGCCCATCCTGTGCATTTATGAGCAGCTACTGGCGATGAAGCATGCAGCGGAATACGCCGGATACACAAAGGACCAGATAGAGGATATCTTCTGGCGCAACGCCGTAAAGGCCCTGAAGGTCGACTGGAAATAGCCTTCTCACGGCTACCCTCGGTGAAAAAGATAGTGGGCGGTCGGCATGCCGACCGCCCACTGCTATTCATATCCCTTTCGCTTCCCTAGCCCCTGGCCCTGGCAACCTCCACCTTCGTCGATTGCGTGAGGCGCTTCTTGATCTCCGGCCGCTCACCCTCCATCACCGTCTCGCCGGAAGGAGCGGCGCTGCCCCCCTCTCCCTCCACAGTGACCAGTATGCGCTCGGCCATTGTCAGCTCCAGCGGCATTGTGAAGATATCCGTTTCCGCGCCTGAAGGCACAAACGTGCCGATGGAAACGCGCCGGTCGCCGGAGGCCTGCCAGACCTGGTACGCGCGGTCCCTGGGAAGCCTGGGCAGATTTTGTACAAGCAGGTACGCCGTCTCACCGTCGTCCGACTGGACAAGGCTGCCCGTGGCGACGGGCGCGCTGCCCGCGCCGGCGAGGTTGTACACGGCTGCGCCGCCTGCCATCGCGCTGAGGAGATTGTGCTGCGCCGCGGCCGTGTGCTCCCTGTCCTTGAACCGCAAGTACACCCCGGCATTCCACACCGTCATGCCCACGGCCAGGAGCGCCAGCATGGCAACCGCCACCACCCAGCTCTTGCCGGACATCCACCCCTGATATGCGTCGCTGCCCGGAGAAGGACGAACGGCAACCGCGGGGTTGGGCCTGACGACGGGCTGAGGGCTCGGCCTCGGCTCCCTCGACTCAACGGCGACGAAGCTCAGGGACTCGCCGTGAATATATTGCTGAACAAGGCCCCGGCAGGTCGTGCAAACGTCCAGGTGAGTGGAGTATTCGCGGCTGTAACGAGGACTGAAGTTGCGGTTGAGGTAGCCGGATGCCAGCCTTTCCAGCTCGCGCGTCACCGACCCGTGAGTCTGGTCTGTGCTGAACGGTAAACTGTTCATCTCCCCGCCTCCTCCGCCTCTGTTTCAACTACGTATGCGACTACGTATACTAATATTTCGAGACTAGCCGCCGGTGCTTCGTCCATAATATACCTAGATAAAAAACATACCTGCAATCGGCGTTTCGGACTATTTTCAGTACATATACGTAGACAATTATTACTGGCCGTGCGGTGTCTCGCAATATTTACGAAATCCGTAAGCGCCATCAGCGGACGCGGATGGCGCGCACCTGGTTGTTGAGGGAGTCGCAGATGAGGAGATGGTCGCCGTAGAGGAGGAGCCCACGCGGCTCGTTCAGCCGGGCGGAACCGGCCAGGACGCCGTCCGCGAGGTCGCCGGGAGTGCCGCTGCCGGCCACGGCGGCCAGCTCGCCGCCCGGGACGATTCGGCGCACGCGGTGGTTCATCGTGTCGGACACGTACACCGTGCCTTCCGGCGAGACCGCCAGGCCGAGTGGCTTGTTGAAGTATGCCTCCGCCGCCCTGGCGCCGTCGGGGCTGAAACCGGCCTTCCCGCAACCTGCGACCGTGGAAATAGCGCCTTCCCTGCTAACCCGCCTCACAACGTGGTACGCCGAGTCCGTGAAGTAGAGGTTCCCTTCGCCGTCGAAGCGGATCGCGCTCGGCGCGCCGATCCTCGCCCTGACCGCCGGCCCGCCGTCGCCCGAGTACCCGGAAATGCCCGTCCCCGCAACGGTGGAAATCGTATTGGAAACCGCATCGATCCGCCGTATCCGCCCAACCGGGTCCCCAATATACAGACTATCGTCCGGCCCATACCCCACGCACTGCACCCTCGTAAAACAGGCCCCCATCGCCGGGCCGCCGTCTCCGCGGTCGTGGGCGAATGAGGAGCCGGCGATGATCCGGATGACTCCGTCTTCGTCCACGCGCCGGATGAAGTTGTGTATCTTTTCTGCAATGGCCACCCTGCCGCGGGAGTCCACGGCAACGTCGTACGGGTTGCCCAGCCACGCGGAGGCGGCGGACCCGTTTTTGTCGCCGCCGAAAGCCTTGGCCCTCGTGCCGGCGAACGTTCGTATGAGCCCCGTGCGGGGGTCGATTGCCCGGACCCGGTGACTCCACTCGTCCGCGACGTAAACCGTGCCGTCCGGGCCTGCGGCGAGCCCTGCCGGGCTGCAGAGGAACGCTGACCTCGCCGGTCCGCCGTCGTGCACGCTAGTCCCGCCCAGGACCGTGGTCACAATGCCGGTCCGGCCGTCGTACCGGCGCGTCCTGCCGGACTGGTCTCCCCAGAAAAACCGTGCCGTCTTCGTCCGCCCAGATGCCGGCCTCGCAAGCGTTGCAGTGCGTCTGGTTGCCGGGCAGGCCCTCTTCACCCCAGCCGGGAACGCCATTGCCGACGAGCGTGGAGACGATGCCGGTCCCGGCGTCCAGCTTGCGGACGCGATAGCCCCACTTCTCGCCCACGTAGATGTTGTCCCGCTTATCGATGAACAGGGAGTCAGGCCACTGCAGCCCTGCCTCATCAGCCGGCCCGCCATCGCCCTTGGAGGTGAATGCGCCGGTGCCGAGGGCCGTCGCGACCAGGCCGGTCCGCATTTCTATCTTGCGGATTCGGTGATGCTCGCAGACATACATGTCACCGCGAGAGTCGAAAGCTATGTGCTCCGGGTAGTACATCGCCGCGTCCAGGGCGTGGCCGCCGTCCCCGTGGTAGCCGTAGAGCGACAGCCGCGCCCCCGCAAATGGCCGGCTTGCGCCGCGCTCTGAGGCGTAGTGGCGGGCGTCCAGGCCGGCGAAGCGGGTGATGATTCCGGTCCGCGCGTCCACCTTGCGGATGTTGTTGCCGAACTCGCTTGCAAGGTACACATTGCCGTCAGCGTCCACCCCAACCCCGCAAGCGACGTCCGTCTCGGCCTCCAGCGCCGGTCCGCCGTCGCCGCCCCTGCCAGCTTTTCCGGAGCCGGCTACACGCGTAATTATGCCCGTCCTGTAGTCGATCCGCCGGACAGTGTTGTTCCACAGGTCTGTGAAGTAGACGTTGCCGTGCCGGTCCTGGAAGAGGTCGTGGGGACCGGCAATGCGCGCCTCCCCAGCGCCGGGCCGCCGTCGCCGGCCGCGCCCTTGACGCCGTCACCGCAGAAGGTATGGAGGATGCCTTCCCTCTCTATCCGCCAGATGCGGTGCGCGTTGTGGTCGCCGATCAAGAGGTCGCCGTCTGGCCGCCGGACGATGCCCTGCGGCCAGCCGGCATCCGCCTCGGCCGCCTGGATGCCGTCCCGGTAACCCTGCCCGGCGATCGTGAAGATAGTGCCTGGCTGGAGGCTGCCGAGCGACTTCAAGATCGGCATTTGGGCCTCCGGGCTAGCGGGCGGTCATAATCTCGCGGATTCGCCGAACGATGATCTCGGGCTCGCCGTCCTGAAGGGTAACAGGGCTGATGAAGAAGCCGCCGGTGAAGAGCTTGTTGACTACTCGGATGGAGGGGTCCCCGCTTGCCATGCGGTCTACAAGGTCGTCGGTCGACAGGCGGTGCTTCGATGAATCACGCTTGACCACGACGCGGGGCAGCGTGGTGTCGAACTCCAGGTGTTCGGGCTCGCCGGGCTCCGCCACGGCCGTCAGCCCCGGCACTTTTGCCACTTCGGACGCAATGTACTCCGCCATGGACAGCCACTTGCGTGTGAGGGCGTCAAAATCCGTGTCCACAAACAGCTCGAGCGCGGTCACCAGGCCGACGATCTCCTCCTTGGAGACCTTCGCCGGGCGGCCTATCGCCGCGTATGGGGACGCGTTGAGCGTAGCCGCCTCAATGAACTCTTTCTTCCCGCACAGGATGCCGCTGGACTGCGGCCCGCGCACGCCTTTGCCGCCGCTGAAGCACACGAGGTCCGGCCCCATCGCGACGAATCGCGTGAGGTTCTCCGGCGGCGGGAGCATGGAAGCGGCGTCCACGATGACCGGGACACCTCGCGAATGGGAGATCCTGACGACTTCCGGCATCGGCAATGCGCCACCCGGCCGGGGGCCGATGACATATGCAACAGCGGCGGTCCTGTCATTTATCGCGGACTCGAGCATCCATTCCGTCGTATGGTGCGTGTCGCCGATCATCACCAGCTTCGCGCCTGCGGCTCGGAAATTTATTTCGTAGCCGATGCGATGGGCGTGGTGGATGATGATCTCGTTCTTCATCCCCTCGGTGTCCGGCAGGCGGGATATCTTCGCCGGGTCCTTACCGGCGATGCACGCGGCAGCCTCCAGCAGCATTGCTGCCGAAGCGCCGGCCGTCACCATGCCGGCCTCCGCGCCGGTAAGCTTCGCGATGACTTCGCCCGCCTTGCGATTGAGCTCGTAAATATCCACATACGACCGGGAGGCCTCCGCCATCGCCTTGACGACGGCGTCGGGCATCAGGCTGCCGGAGACCCCTGAACGCCAGGAGGCGGCGTTGATGATGGGCCTGACACCCAGCCTGCTGTAAACGGAATTTGAGGACATCGAAAGGACACCCCCGCCCTACTCGACTTTGGGCTTACCCCAGATTATGACGAGCTTGAGAATTTCGTTACCCGTGTTGCGGAAACCGTGGTCCACCCCGGGAGGCACCATGATCGCGTCGCCGGCCTTAACATCAACGTCCTTACCGTCGCACCACATCACACCCTTGCCCTGCGTGAAGTAGTAGATCTCCTCGAGGGCGCTGTCGCCGCCATGGGTGTGGCCGCCCTCGCTCACGCCGGGCTGGAGCTCCCAGACCTCCATCCGGATAGGGAGGCGGCTAGACTGGCCGAAGAACTTCCTCCGGGTGATCTCGCCCTCCCCGTGGTGGATGTTCATCGAGACGACGTTGCTGCTCTCATTTTCCTTGTAGTACATTTCTGCCCTCTCATCGGCTAGTCTATAAACCGCAGCGCCTCGGCAGGATAGACCATCGAAGCTTGCCTTGCCGGAAGGAATGTTGTCAATAGGGACGCCAGGTAGGCCACGACTACGACGACGGCTATGTTCATCCATGGGACCTCGTAGCTCGCGCCTTCGAACTCCCGGGATACTTCCGCAACTATCTGCACAGACAGGCTCGCGCCCAGGGCGACACCAAGCGCGATGCCGAGGAGCGCGATGAACGATGACTCGAGAAGGAATGAGAGCTGTACCTGCGACTTCTGAAAGCCCACGGCCCGGAGCATGCCTATCTGCTGTCGACGTTCAACGACGGACCGGGCGGCAATTACCCCGAGTGCAGCGATGCCGACAACGAGCCCGAGGCTCATGAATCCCTGCAAAAGGTTGTTGATCATCAGGTTCGCGTTCACCTGTGTCTGAAGGAACTCGTCAAGCGACTCCGTCTGCGCCCCGTTTTCCAGGAACGCAGACTCGATTGCCCGTGACATTGCGAAGGCGTCCGCGCCATCCCTCACCCTGACGAAGTACCTGAGCCTCGGCACCGGCTGACCGATCAGCCCTTCGACCGTCTCCATAGAGGAGGCGAAGCCGAATGAGCCAAGGAACGCTGTCTGCTCTATCACGCCGATCACCCGCAGGCGGCGGGTGTTCCCCGTGAGTTCGTTGGTCACGTCCACGAAGATGTCGGCCGGAACAACTTCGTCCTCGCGGAAGAACCCCTCCAGCCGGAACGTTGGTCCACCGGCATTAACATCGTAGTTTCGCCTGGCAGGCACTATGAATGACGAAACGACGGCGGTGTCCGGCTCGTTCTGGAGAGCCATCCATACATCCCTGTCGGTCTCGTAACCGGCCGCCTTCTGGGAAATTTTGTACGTAATATGCTCCGAATACCCCCGGTCCAGCCCGTCGAAGGGCATGTCCTCCGGTTCCTTCTCAGAGCCGACCTGCCTGGCCTTGACCGCCACCGTGGCCGTGCCGGCGACCGCCTCAATGTCGTTGCGGTCCACGCCAGGTACGCCGAGAAGCGCAGACTCCAGGTCCTGGACGGGGTTTGTGTACCCTGTGTTAATCATGATGTCAAAGCCCCCGCCGATTCGCCTGTGGTCACTCAGGAGGCCGGCCTGGGAGTGCAGTATGAATGCCATGACGATCAGCGTAAAGATGACCAGTGAGAACATCGCCAGTGTCATGCCGGTCCTGAAACGGTTTTGCATTGGATAGGACACTGCCGTCTTCAACACCGGCGGCAGGCCGCTGATGCGGCCGAACACCGCCACCACGACCGCCATAATCAGGTCCGCGTTGTAAACGACGGCCCACACCGCGCCGATTACGACCATCAGGCCGGACAGAAAGAACATCTCGATGGAGGCGCTCAACTCAGGCAGGAAGGTCTCAGTTACTGAGGCCGGCAGGAGCCACCAACCGACGACTCCCAGACCGGCGATTGTGTAGGCCGCGCGCGTGCCCAGGAAGAAGCGCCGGAGGAGCATGGGCACGCCGATGATGAGCATCGAAGTCCCGAGCATGAAGGGGGCCGCCTGCTTGCCGCCGAGTCCGCTCATTGCAAACAGCGCGCCGAGGATCAGTATGACGATGGCAATGATCAGTCCGCGCCCGCTCTTTCGGTGGACCTTCGGGTCCGGAATATCTCTGATAGCGCGGATGACGTTCTGGCGGCTCGCGCGCCATGAGGCCAGCACGACAATAAAGAAAGTGAACGCCATTCCGAGCGTGTACGAAATAACGAGGCTCTTCCAGTTGAAGTAGAAGACGAGGTCAAGCTCCGGCCCGTCGAACTGCCCGATCGCCGCCGCGAGAAGTCGCACCATCACCCACCCGACGACGATTCCCAGCGCACTGCCCACAGCCGCGGCGATAAGCGAGTACAGGGCGCCTTCGAATGCGAACAGGCGCATCACCTGCCCCTGCTGGGTGCCTACCGCCCTGGCGATTCCGAGCTCGCGCTTCCGCTCCGCGGCAAGCATGACGAATATTAGAAAGATCAGCATGATGCCAGCGGCTACGGAAAACTGGCCGAAGAGGAGGAAAATACCGGCGAACGCAGAGCCAAGCTCGTTCGCAGTATCCAGCGCCTCCTGCTTGACCTCGCGCACCGCCAGGCCGGAGCCTTCGAGCGCCGTCTCCAGTTTGTCCGAAAGCGCCGCCGCCGCATCCGCGCCGTCGATCTCTCCGCCTGTGGTGGAGATGATCACGGAGCTGATTCTGCCCGCGCGGCCGGTCATCTGCTGGAGAGCTTCAAGGGGCATGGCTATGGACTCGGCGCCGCCTGGGTTCGCACCGGACACGTAGATTCCGGCTACCGTGAGCGTGGTGGGCTCCGGACCAAGGAAGAGCAGGAACGACTCTCCCTGATCAACTTCGATTTCGCTTGCCAGGTCCTGGCTTACGTAAACACGGCCGGGCGCGAGAGAGGATAGCGAAAGCGTCGAGCCGTCAGCGGCCGTCAGCCTGTCGAACGCCCCCATTCGGGCCTCATCAAAACCCAGGACGGAGACGTTCGGCTCACTGAGCCGGTTGGACGGGGAGACAACTGGGGCGGTCTCCGTGAGAAGCGGCGCTATGCCGCCGACGGTGGAGTCGCCGGCCAGGGCGGCCTCTACTTCCTGCATTCGTGAAGCATTGAAGGTCGCCGAACGACCGGTAACGTCGGTGGCCTCTGAAGCCACCAACAGGTCAACCTGCCCGAGTTGCTTAACGGCCTGTACCCGGATCGAATACGTCATCGTGTCGCCCGTCGCAAAGGACGCTGAGAACAGGAGGGTCGCGAGCATCAGGCCGATGATTATCAGCACAGTCTGCGCCCTGCGCCTGGGGATATTCCTGACTGCCATCTTGAATAGAACGGGGTTGCGCATCGCCATGAGCGCCACGACCGCCGTCCCGGCGATGAAGATTACCAGCAGTATGACCATGAGCTGGTCAAGGGGGATACCGAAAAGCTTTTCCATCTTGGGCTCCCAAGTCCCTAGCGCTTGTGGTTGGAATCGTCGCTCTCTATCTTCCCGTCGCGCATCCTGATAATGCGCGCCGCGCGGCTGCCGACCGCAGGATCGTGAGTTACAACCACGAATGTCTGCCTCTTCTCTTCGTTGAGACGGCACATCAGGTCCATGATGTCCTTCGAGGTCTCGCTGTCGAGATTGCCGGTCGGCTCGTCCGCCCACACGATCGCGGGCTCATTGACCAGCGCCCTGGCGATAGTGACCCGCTGCTGTTGCCCGCCGGACATTTCGGCCGGGCGCTTCGGCGCCTGGTCTTCCAGGCCCACGAGCTCCAGCATGGCCTGAGCGCGCTTGCGGGCGTCCTTTGGGTTGACGCCCGCCACAAGCAGGGGCAGCTCCACGTTTTCGACTGCGCTCAAAACCGGCAACAGGTTGAAAGACTGGAACACAAAGCCCATCTTCTCGGCCCGGTAGCGGGTGCGCTTCTTGTCGGACATCTGGTGAAGGCTGGCGCCATCGATTTGCACATCTCCGCCCGATATGTCATCCAGGCCGGAGAGGGTGTTCAGGAGCGTCGTTTTTCCGCAACCGGAAGGCCCCATGATGGCCACCATTTCTCCGTGCCTGATCTGAAGGTCCACACCGTTCAGAGCGTGTACTTCAACCTTACCTGTGCTGTATGTCTTGGTAAGTTCTTTAGCCTGGATAATAAGGTCTTTCGAGTCCTGCATATGCGCCTCCACGTAGGTCCGGTCAGACTTCTCGCGAAAAAGCGAACAACCATTATTGTATCAGATTTGCCCGTGGCCGAACGGGCCGGATTTGACGCTTTGACGCTTTTGAGGTTAACGGGTAAGCTTATTACATGTTCCGACTGTGTCCGGCAATTCGCTTGAAGGAAACCCACAAATGTGCGAGCTCTGCGACGTTCAGGAAAACTGGGCGGTCTCTCTGGATGAGATTGACGACACGGACCTGGACCCCGACGCCGAGTACGCGTGCGAGTGGGTAGCGGACCTGGAAGGGGACGACGCGGAGGGCTCCGAAGCCGATGATGTCGATGACCTGG
The DNA here is from genome assembly GCA_016872355.1 of SAR202 cluster bacterium. NCBI lineage: Bacteria > Bacillati > Chloroflexota > Dehalococcoidia > SAR202 cluster bacterium. The sequence goes on from VGZY01000018.1 coordinate 31,741, forward strand.
GCGAGATGTGCGGCAAGCCCGCCACGTGGGCCGTCTTTGAGAAGTACGTGGAGGAGCACTACTGCTCGCGCCACGTTGCTGAGAGCCAGGCAGAGCTCGGCGAGGCAGGCAGCAACGGCAACGGGAATGGCCACGTGCACAGCGAGGAAGAGTACGAGCCGGACGTTGAGTTTATCCCCATTCGCAGCCGGAGCGAGCGTTGCGACTTTGTTGAGGTGGGGGGCGGATTTGCCGTGCGCCCGTGCGGCAGGCCGGCAACGCACGCCGTGATGGTTGTGCAGCAGTTCTACCAGTGCGATGAGCACACGCCTGAAGACGAGTACCCGAGGATGGAGACTGTAGCCTAGCCGCCCGGAGGAAGCCGATGAGACGAATAGCAGGCAGCAGACTGCATGGGCTGGCCACCGCCGCGTCACTGTACATCCTGGGGACCGCCGCGCTGGGCGACGTGATTACTTACCTCGTGATGGCGGTGACGGTAATAGTCATACTGGTTGCGATCACGATTGTTCAACGGCTGGTGCCGCGCCCGGGCGACCGGCGCAACTGGAAAGAGCGTCTCAGAGGCCGCTTCTAGCCCGTCAGATAGGCGTAGCTACGTAGCCTGACTTGCCATTCGCGGAAGGAGGAACGTCCGCCTCTACCGGAGGGCTGGTCTCCTCCTCTGTCTGTCCTGCCTGCTCCCCACGGTCAGCCTGCCCCGCGTTCGGGACGACCCCCTCCCTTGACGGCACCGAGAGCCCGATCTCGCTGAGGAACGGCAGCAGCACACGGTCGATTACCGCCCGCCAGGTGTACTTGGCCGCCGACCGCCGCGCCATGCGGCGCATCTTGGTCGCGATCTCGCCGTAACGGTGCTGGTACAGGTACGACGCGTGGTGAACGATCTCTTTCGGGTCGGCTGACTGTATCGAAACCGCGTCGTAACCGGGCGTGGCGTAGTCCTCTCCTGTGCTACCCACGAAAGCAATTCCTCCCACCACCATCGTCTCCAGCCCCACCAGCCCGAACGGCTCGATGCCGCTGTTGGCCAGCACTGCGTCCACCGCCCGGTAGAGCACCTTGCGCTGCGCCATAGAGAGGTATACCTGGAAGTCGATCACGTCAGCGTTGATCGCCGGCGCATTAGCCTCAATCATCGCTCCCGGCTCCTGCCCGGACCAGTGCACGGGCGCGGTGCGCATTCCGTGCTCGCGTATGCGGGCCAACACCTCGAGCTTGTGGTTTTCAACTCCCCCACGCGCCAGCAGGAGAGGCCGCAGTCCCATCCGCTTGAGCTCCGCCGCGGCGTCTGCCGCCATGAGCCACCGCTTGTCCGGGTCCCACCTTGCTACCTTGAGCAGAGACAACCTGTTCCACAGCAATGCCGATAGCTGCGACACCGACCGACGGTCGATCGGGTCCAGCCACTCGTCGGCGATTCCGTTCGGCAGGACGCGCGCGTCCACCCCGTACTTCCACATCTCGTGCTTCATGTACCGGCTGACTGTCGTCACTGTGCATGAACTCTTGAGGGAGTCCCAGTTGATGCGGTGGAATGAGAAGGTGTTGTTGGCGTTCCAGAGGACCTTAACGTTGTCTTGCCACCCGCGCTTGCGCACCACCTCGGCGAGGTTGATCACAGCGGTAGCGGTCTGCCACTCCTCCGCCATCACCATCACCTGGCCGCCCTCTTCCACCTTCTTTGCCAGCAGCTCCGTCTCCATCCACGAAGGCAGGGACTTGTCCCAATCGGCCAGCTTGGCCTCTTCGCCGTCGTAAACGCCGGCCGGGTGGTACCGGCTGATCCACTGGCACCACCGGTGGAGCACCAGCTTCCCGTTCTCCAGGGTCTCGTGGCCGGACAGGTAAGGCTCGCCTATGAAGAAGAGATGCGTCTCGAAGCCCATGCGTGACAGCACCTGCGTCAGCTCAGTGACGCGGCTGCCCAGGCCGCCTCCGCAGGAATAGTGGTCCGGCCCTTCAAAGCTTACAACTACAAAGGTAACTTCACCCATAATCGCACCGCGCCCTGGCGTTCACCCCGCACTCGGGTATACCCAGCACCCTATAGCATAACGGCGCTTGCCGGCTGAAAAGGAATCGGTCAAGAAATCGGCATCCCCTGATTCTTGACGCAAGGCCACTGCCTTTTTATAATTTGCTTTTATCAATTATGGGCTGGAATATTTGGATTTCCGCGCCGGAGGCAGCGTCAATGGCAGAACAAGATGTGCGATTGATGGGACACCTAATGAGACGGGCCGGCTTTGGGGCCAGCAGGGATGAGCTTGAGCGGCGCGCCGCCAAAGGCTACCAGGCGACCGTCACCGACCTGCTGGACACCGACGCCCCGGACGGCATACGCCACGACCTTCTCCGCCGCTACCACCCTGACTACTCGGGCTTCATAGGCCTCTCCGGAGCCCATTCGTACTGGCTCTACAGGATGCTCAACTCCAACACACCCCTGCTTGAGAAGGTGGCACTCTTCTGGCACAACGTGTTCGCCACGGGCTACGCCAAGCTCACTCAGGGTAAGGTCCTCATGGAGCAGATCGCCACGTTCCGAAAGCACGGCATGGGCGACCTGCCGACCTTGCTTGTGGCGCTCTCCAAAGACCCTTCGATGATTATCTGGCTGGACAACCAGGAGAACCACAACGGCGCGATCAACGAGAACTACGGCCGGGAGCTGCTGGAGCTCTTCTCCATGGGAGTCGGCAACTACACCGAGCAGGACCTGAAAGAGGCCGCCCGCGCCTTCACGGGCTGGACGGTCGCGAACACCGAATACGTGACGATGAAGGCCCGCAACGACTCGCTATGGCCTTATGGCCGCAGCGCATTCGAGTTCGAGTACCGCCCCAAGGACCACGACAACGGCACAAAGACCTTCCTTGGCCACAACGGGCGCTTCAACGGCGAGGACATTGTCCAGATCATCTGCAGGCAGCCCGCCACGGCGCGCTTTGTCGCCCGCCACATGTACCACTTCTTCGTAGCTGACGAGCCGCCTGTGCCGCAGTGGCCCTACCAGCCGCCGCGCGACCCGCGCGCCATCGACATACTGTCACAGGCCTACTTCGAGGGCGGGTACAGCATTCGCGAGATGCTCCGCGCCCTGTTCACCTCGGACTTCTTCAAGGACAAGTCCGTCTGGTACGCCAAGGTAAAGAGCCCGGCGGAGCTGGTTGTGGGTACGCTCAAGATCTCAGGGGACCTTCGGAAGCCAGACCCCCGCATGCAGCAGATGACGGGCGAGATGATGACGATGGGCCAGACGCTCATCAACCCTCCCAGCGTCGAAGGCTGGCACCAGGGCACCGAATGGATCAACACCGGCTCATCCATGGACCGAGTCAACTTCTCCGCAAAGGCCATCGGCGACATCACGCGCCCGGGCGTCAATGAGATGATCGGCAAGGTCATGGCCGAGGCCGGCGGCAAGGCCTCGCCCCGGGATCTCGTCGAGAGATGCCTGGACCAGATGGGCGCCGTAACCGTCTCGGACAATACGCGAAAGGCGCTCGTGAACTTCGCGGCCAAAACGCAGGGGGCCGGAGGCGCGCAGCCGAACGGCGGGCTGGATGAGAAGCGCGTCGCGGGCATCCTGGAGATGATCGCGGCTTCGCCGGACTACCAGAGGGGATAGCGGCTCACACGGGACCAACACCACCGCTGGAGGAATGACGCATGGCCCTTTCGACCGCTCGCAAGCCGTTCCTGAAATACAGCTTCACCCTCGGCATCGCAGCCATGGAGGGACGGGGGTTCTATTACCCCACCGACCTGGCCTTCCGGAACGACGGCCGCATATACGTGCTCGGCAGGGGCCACGACGGCGACACGCGCGGCGTTCAGGTCCTTGCGTGCAATATCGATAGCGAGTATTTCGGCAAGTTCGCGTCCCATGGCAAGGGGCCCGGCCAGTTCATCTGGTCCACCGCCATCGCCTGCGACAACGCGGGCAATATCTACGTGGCCGATGAGTACCTGAATAACATCTCCATCTTCTCGCCGGACCACAAGTTCATCACCAGGTGGGGCGAGCAAGGCACTGAGCCGGGGAAGTTGAACGGCCCCTGCGGCCTGTCTTTCGACTGGGAGGGGAACCTCTTCGTCGTCGACCACCAGAACAACCGCATCCAGAAGTTCACTAAGGACGGCGCCCTGCTGCAGTGCTTCGGCCACGAAGGCCTTAACTACGGGGAGTTCAACCTCCCTTGGGGGATTTGCGTACCGCGTTACGGCGACATTTACGTGGCGGACTGGGGCAACGACCGAATCCAGCAGTTCGCGCCGAACGGCACGTACATCGCCAGCTACGGCCGCTCCGGCGACGGCGACGGCGAATTCAACCGTCCCTCCAGCATCGCCGTGGACGCGCAGGGATACATGTACGTGACCGACTGGGGCAACCACCGCGTCCAGGTACTGGACCCGGAGGGGCGGTTCGTCCAGAGCCTGCGCGGGCAGGCCACGGCCTCGAAGTGGGCGGAGGAGTTCTTCCAGAGCAGCTACGACGAGGGCCGGGCGCGCGCGCAGTCCAACCTTGAGCCGGATCTGTCCCCCTACAGCGGGGACCCGTACGAAGAGTCCTGGCACATGGAAAAATACTTCTGGGCGCCCGTTTCCGTAAAGGTAGACAGCGCCGGTCGGGTGCTCGTCGTGGAGCGCAACCGGCACAGGATCCAGGTATACGAGCGGGCGAAGTAGGCTTTTCAAGACCGACAAGGATGGTGAATGATGGCTACCGGCAACGGGACCAGGAAGCGCTCACTCGTCGTTGTGCAGCTCTCCGGCGGCAACGATGTGCTCAACACGATCGTCCCTTACACGGACGGCCTGTACCACGACTTCCGCCAGTCGGTGAAGGTGGAAGCGGACAAGGTAATCAAGCTGGACGACCGATTCGGGTTCAACCCGAGGCTGGCGCCGCTCAAGGGGCTGTGGGACGAGGGGAAGATGGCGATCATCAACGGCATCGGCTACCCCAGCCCGAACCGCTCCCACTTCCGCTCTATGGATATCTGGCACACCGCTGAGCCGGCGAAGATCGGCAACGACGGCTGGCTGGGACGGGCGATACGGGACCTGGACCCGCGCGGCGAGAACGTGCTCACAGGCGTTAACTTCGGGAAGGGCCTGCCGCGCGTCCTCTCCTGCAGCGGCGTTCCGGTGGCCTCGGTCGGCGGCAACCTGGAGACCTACGGCCTGTTCCCGGACAAGCAAGACGAGTGGCTGCGGAAGTACGCGCTGGACTGCTTCTCGGAGATGTACGGCGGCGTGGACGGGCGGGACGCCGTGCTGAGCTTCCTGGGCCAGACGGGCACCAGCGCCCTGCGCGGGGCGGATATCCTCCGGACGGCGCCTTCGAAGTACACTTCGTCCGTAGAGTACGGCTCGGACCCACTGGCGCAGAGCCTCAAAAATGTCGCGCAGGTCATGTTCGCGGGCTTCGGCACGCGAATCTACTACACGCAGCAGGGCAGCTACGACACTCACGCCGACCAGGCGAACACGCACGGCAAGCTGATCACCCACGCCGCCGCGGCGATCCGCGACTTTCTGGACGATGTGCGCGAGCACGGCATGGAGGACGAGGTGCTGGTCTTCGCGTTCAGCGAGTTCGGCCGCCGCGTGAAGGACAACGGCGACGGGACGGACCATGGCTCAGGCGGGTCTGCGTTCATCTTCGGCGGCGGCGTCAAGGGCGGCATGTACGGCGAGTACCCGTCGCTCAGGCTTGAGGACCAGCTCGACGGCGACCTCCACTTCAACAACGACTTCCGGTCGACCTACGCCACAATCCTGGAGCAGTGGCTGGGCCTGGACTCGAAGACAAACCTCGCCGGCACGTTCGAGCAATTCGATTTCGTGAGGAAATAGGCAGTAACGGCCAGCGGCGTTACCGCCCCTCGATAACGCCACGCAGCGACTCCGCGTTGCGCTTCCAGTAGTCGTACAGGATGTACAGGTCCGTGCCCAGCGAGAAATGGCGCACGCCCATGTCGAGGTACCGCTTCGCGGCGTCCAGGTTGCGGACGCCCACGCGGGGGTGAACGCCCTTCGCCAGCGCCTTCTTTATCATCGCGTCCTGGACCTTCTGAACCTCCGGGTCGCGCGCCTGGCCAGGCCGGCCGATGCTCATCGAGTAGTCGTTGCCGCCGAACACCACCATGTCCACACCCGGCACTTCCAGAATCGCGTCAAGGTTCTCCACGGCCTGTCGTTTCTCTATCATCAGCGCCACAACGCAGTCTTCCAGCGCCTGCACGTAGTCCGGCGTGCCGCTCTGGAAGAAGTACTTGTAGAAACGGCGGTCGCCTGAGCCGTGTCGCCCGCCCGTCTGCGGCGTCTCCGCGCGCACGGCGGTCACGCACTCCTTCACGTCCTCAACAGTGCGCACGTCTGCGAACAGAATATTCTGTATCCCAGACCCTATGGCCCGGGTCGCGACAAACGTCCGCGGCTCCTGGTCTATCTTGATCATCCCGGCGATGTTGTGCAGCTCCATCGCCCTCGCCAGGTTGTCCAGGTCGTGGAGGTCGTACGGCATATACTCCGCCTCCACCTCCACGTAGTCGTAACCCCCGGCGTAGCCGAGTATCTCCACCACGTCCGGGGAAAAGACCATGATGTTGGTGCCCACGCTGGGCTTGCCGGCCTTCATCAACTCGCGAAGTCTGTTAGGGCGCATGGAGGGATCTCCGGATGTTATTTATACGGGTCGGCGGCGTCGCGCAGGCCGTCGCCGACGAAGTTGAACGCGAGCACCGCCAGCGTGACCGGTATGGCCGGGAACGTGAGCCAGGGGTACAGCGCCACGGTCTGAATGTTCTGCGCCTCCTGGAGCAGCACCCCCCAGCTTAGCGCCGGCGGGCGGAGTCCGAGGCCAAGGAAGCTCAGCGCCGTCTCGCTGATGATCATGAACGGAATCGCCAGTGTCGTTGCTGCGATCAGGTGGCTCGTGAAGTTCGGCACCATGTGCTTGAAGATTATTCGCCTGTCCTTGGAACCGGAAAGCCGAGCCGCGGTGATGTAGTCCTCCTCGCGGAGAGAAAGGAACCGCCCTCGCACGACGCGCCCCAGCTCGGTCCACAGGAAGAGCGAGATTATTATGGTGATCGCTAAGTAGATACGGTGCACGCTCCAGTCCCTCGGCACCGCCGCTGCCAGCGCAATCCACAGCGGTATTGTGGGCACGGAGCGCGTCACCTCGATGAGGCGCTGGATGATCGTATCCGGGATGCCGCCGTAGTATCCGGAAATACTGCCGAGCACAACACCCAGCACCAGGCTGGCCGCAACGCCGGCAAGTCCGATGGTCAGCGACACACGCGTCCCGTGCACTATGCGCGAGAGCTGGTCGCGGCCGAACAAGTCCGTCCCCAGCAGATACGGTGAAGTCCGGTCAGGATCGCCCACGACGCCGATAAGGTGACGGTCCGTCTTGATCAGGCCGAGAAGTTTGTATTCGTAGCCCCTTGCGAACGGACGGACAGGGAGCTTCTTGCTTTCGTCGTATGTAAACACGCGGGCGAAGGTCTCAGGGTCCCTTCGGCCCGTGACACTGATCACATGCGGATTGAAGCCGTTGTCGAACCAGCGAATGGTCTGCGGCGGCATGTACGCGATCGAGGCTTGCGATTGCCTGGGGTTAGCGCTCGAAAGGAAGTCCGCGAATATTGCTATCAGGTAAAAGCCGAGAATGACGAAGGCCGAAATCAGCGCTAGTTTGTGGCGGCGGAACTTCCACCACATGAGCTTCCACTGGCTGGCTAGCGAGACCTTCTCTTCCTGCTTGAGGTTCTCCGCCGTACGCTGGTCCGCAGCTTCCGCTGCGCCTGGTACAGCTTTGGGTAGCTCTTGCTCGTGTTCCTTGACCATAGTTTATTTCACCAGCCTTATTCGAGGGTCCAGGAGCACCAGCAGCACGTCGGAGATAAACGTGCCTATGACTGTGAGGGTGCCCAGGAGGAGCACGATGGTGCTTGCCATGAACATGTCCTCCGTGCGGAGCGCCCGCAGGAGCAGCGGCCCAACGGTGGGGAGGCTGAGCACCACGGAAACGATGACGCTGCCCGAAAGCAGGAACGGCAGAACGTAACCGACCGTGCTGACGACAGGGTTGAGTGCGACACGCACCGGGTACTTGAGAATGAGCTTGATCTCGGACATCCCCTTCGCGCGCGCGGTCAAGACGTACGGCTTGCGCAGCTCATCCAGCAAATTGGCGCGCATGATGCGTATCAGGCCAGCCGTGCCGGACGTGCCGAGCACTATTGCAGGAATCCACATGTGAGACAGAAGGTCCACAACGCGCCCCATGCTCCAGGGCGCATTGATGTAATGGGCGGAGAAAAGCCCGCCCACGCTCATGTCGAAGTAGAAGTAGCCGATCCAGAGCAGCGCCAGCGCCAGCAAGAAGTCCGGCACAGCCAGCCCAAAGAAACCGACAAATGTCGCGACATAGTCGCCGATAGAGTGCTGGCGAACTGCGGAGTAGATTCCGATTGGAACTGCCAGGGACCAGGTTAAAAGCACGGTGGCAAAGGCAAGAATCGTCGTGAGCAGCATGTGCTCTCTGACGATCTCCATCACGGGGCGCTTGTATTCTAGGGAGATGCCGAAATGGCCCTGCAGCACGAGCCAGAGCCACTTGAAATACTGGATGAACACCGGCTGGTCAAGCCCGTATTGCGCTCGAAGCGATTCTGCAATGTTTTGCGCCGCCTCGCTGTTGGCTACATCCGGCCCAATCACGAGGAGAATATATTGGGATACGAAGTCTCCGGGTGGGAGCTGAACAACGAGGAACGCAAGTATTGAAATCGTGAATATCGTGAATACAGCGTAGATGGCCCGCCGTATAAGAAACTCAATCATGCTTTGGCCTCCTGTTCGTCAGACGGTAGCCTGCGCCGTCGCATCAAACAGCGCACCCGGTTTGCCGGACCGGGTGCGCATATTCACTAACTGCCAGCGTTGCGGCAGGCCGTCACCATTGGTGACACCCCAGCCACTTACTGGCCGGCATCGTTCTTGCCGCCCTCGAAGAAGAACTGTACCGTCCTTCCGATTCCTTCATTCTGGAGCAGCGAGACGTTCGGCGCCTTCAGAGGCACGTTCTTGAAGTTGTTCTTCATCACGATCACGCCGTTGAACGCGGGCGTATCGCCCACGAGGCCGACGTAGTACTGCTGGTCGATAACTATCTTCTGGTTCTCGATGTAGTTCGCGGCCCGATTCTCGTACTTTGTGTCGTTGGCCGAATCGTTAAGCACCTTGATGCGCCGGAGCTCAGCATTGTACGGTTCGACTGACGGCAGGCCGCCCTGCTGGGCGTTGTACCACGCCGAGATCGCCGGGAAGGCGGAGCGGCCAAGGGCGAAGTTGAGCGGATGGCGGTCGCAGCACGTGTCCACCACAACCTGGTGAAGATTGTTCAGGCGGCGCTGGCCGAAAAGGTTAACGTCTTCTGCCTTGAGATTGACCTTGATTCCTACCGCCTCCCAGTTCTCCTTGACGATCTCGGCCAGCGTCTTGAAGTCCAGGAAGTACTGGGATATGTAGACCACTTCTATGGAAAGAGGGCCTTTGCCGTCCGTTCGAAGCCTGAAGCCGCTGGAGTCCTTCTTGTCGAGGCCGATGGCGTTCAGCATTCGGTTGGCCTCCGCGAGGTCCCGCTTGGTGTACTTGGACTCGTAGTCTGCGCCGGGGTAGAACGGGTGGCCAGCGGAGAACGTGGCCTGCTTCTCTTTGCCCGTGCCGAGGAACAGCACCTCGTTCACTGTCTTCCGGTCCATCGCAAGGGATATCGCAATCCGGAAGTCCTTGTTTTGTATCCACTTCTGCACTTCAGGGTCGGCGGCTTCGCTCGGGTTGCCCATGCCATAGGTCTGGTTGAAGCCGATGCCGGCCTGGATGCCCTCCTGCGGCCAGAACCTCAGCGAGTAGTTGCCGCGCGCCGCATTCTCGCGGTATACCGGCACCTTGGTCATCAGGATGTGGCGGTGCTGGAAGTCGATCTCGCCGGCAATGGCCTTCAGGTTAAGCACCTCGGTCTCGCCTATGAGCTGCATGGAGATCTTGTCGATGTACGGGAGCTGGTTGCCGGCCGGGTCAACCGCCCAGTAATACGGGTTGCGCACGTACTCGAGCAGCTGCGAGGTTGCCGGGCTGGTCATCTTCCAGGGCGCCAGGACGGGCAGGTTCAGGTTGCGCTGGGCGTCCATCTTCTCCTTGAAGAAGAGGGGCCACGTCTGGAAGCCCGCGGCCTTCGCCATATTGTCCACCGCGGCGCGGTCATTAAAGTCCTTGTGGAACTGTTTCAGGTAGTGCGCCGGGGCGTATGGAGGCCAGCCGGTGCGACCGTGCAGCGAGAGGCCGCCGATGCGGTACGAGGCCACTTCGTCCATAAAGCCCCTTTGGGACTTGTCGAAGACGAACTGGATGGTATAGTCGTCGACCTTGACGAACTTGGGCGCGAGTGCCGTGTAGCCCATCCTGCCATTGCGGCCCGGGTTAAGCTCAGCGTCGTTCAGGATGTACTCGGAGGAGAACATGAAGTCATCAACCGTAAACGGGGCGCCGTCCGACCACTTCACGCCCTTGCGGAGGTGGAAGGTATACACCATGCCGTCGGGGCTCTCCTCCCAGGACTTCGCCAGGTTCGGCATGAGCGTCGTGCCGTCCAGGTCGTAGTAGACTAGGGCGTCCATCATGAGGCGGTCGGCGTTCTGGCCGTCGTTTGGGCCGGTGAACGCGCGCCGCCACGTGCCGCCGTACTGGCCGATCTTCTCGACTACTGGCACTACCATTACGTCGGAGGGCTTGGGGAGCCGCTGCTCGACGGGAGGCAGAGTTCCGGCCCTGACCTGTGCGGCGAGCATGGGGGCCTCTGAGAACTTCGTAACGGCGGGGCCGGAGTAGATGAATGAGCCTTTGAATGCTGCGGGGGCCGCTGTCGCAGTCGCCTGCGGCTTTGCGCCGGAACCGGTAGTCGCTGCGGGGGCCGCTGTCGCAGTCGCCTGCGGCTTTGCGCCGGAACCGGTAGTCGCTACGGGGGCCGCTGTCGCAGTCGCCTGCGGCGTTGCGCCGGAAACGGTAGTCGCTGCGGCCGTCGGCTGTTGGGCCGGCGACCCGGGGGCGGAAGTTGCAGGTGTATCGGACGTACACGAAATCGCCGCCAACAGCAAAAGGCCTGCCAGAACTAATCGCCAGTGTTCCAAAAACCTCTTCATCGGTCTTGCCTCCTAGTCGCAATTACTTTTCGAGTTTGGTGGGGCCGGACTATGAGCCTGAGTACACGGACGAGATCGGAAGGGTTGGGTTTGGTGCTATGTTCTTGGGACTGTTGTGGACACGAAATAGGCACCCGGACTGTTGGATTCTAGATTGTGCCTCATATCTGGAGTCGTTTGAAGCGGTTAATTTATCACATATTTCAAACACAAAGTCAAGGGCATAAGCAGACAGGCCCTCCTGCCTGTACCGGGACAGCATTCTCCACACATGTCGCTCGCCGACACCCATCAGCTCAGCGGCCTTACTTGCCTCGCAACGCCCCTCCAGAACAAGG